>NZ_QKVN01000053.1:0-17620 GCF_003231195.1 Acinetobacter sp. WCHAc060042 | reverse complement strand
CATTGATTAATGCTGATGTCTTATCAGTATCTGGTTTTTGGTTTGGATCAACCTCATTCAAAAAATAGAACTCAGCTTTTCATTGAAGACGGTTGATGAAATCGTTTAATCACGCACCGTAAACGTCTAAGTACCTATAGCAAGAGAACATGAATTTGGCAGCTTAGGGATTGAGTTGTCGACGAGCATGTTTTAAAGCCGTTCTTAAGCCTTCTTCAAGGGTTGGGTGATAAAATGGCTTTTCCAAAATTTCATCGACAGTCAATTCTTCTGCAATCATCCATGCCAATAAATGGGCCAAATGTTCAGTAGACTCTGTGAGTAATTCAGCACCCAGTAGCTTTCGGCTACTTCTATCTACATAAACCTCGATGGCCCCATAGTTTTTACCCAGAACCAATGCACGTCCTTGTTTTGCATAGGATACTTCGCCGATGACAAAATTGATATTTGCACTTTGTAGTTGCTTAAAGTTTTGTCCAACCATTGCCATTTCTGGGTTGCTAAACACGATGCCTAAAGGTGTTAGAGTTTTGCATGATTCTATAGTGGGGAAGTTCAATGCATTTTTAACCGAAACTTTACCTTCGTGTGCAGCTTCATGTTGCAGAGGGGTGTCGGTATGTGCATCGCCAATGATAAAAATCGGGTAGTCAGCGAGTTGTTTGGTCTTAGGATCAACAGGTAAATGTTTTAAGTCTGTGAATGATGTGTCGATATTTTCGAGTTTAAGCGTATTTAAAAGACTACTTCGTCCAGTAGCAACCAGTAAATAATCGACGTTAAGTGTTTTAGGCTGATCATTTTCAGTAAAACTAAGTTCAACTTGATCGTTTGTATACTTAACTTCAGTGGGTAAAACTTCGAACTTGATTTCAAGTTCATCGCCAATTTCTGTTTGTGCCAACTGCTGTAATTTAGGATTGGTCAGAACGCCGACTTTACGGCTACGTGCAAAGACCGTGGTCTTGACACCAAGTCGTTGCATGGCTTGCGCGAGTTCAATCGCGATGACGCCACTCCCAATAACGGCTAAGGAGTTAGGTAAAGCATCAAGTTCAAAGATTTGATCGGAGGTGATAAGTCGATCACCGAGTTCATCTTTCCACATTGGGTTAAAACTTGGTGTGGAGCCTACAGCTAAAATAAAGCTTTTGGCTTGGTAGAGTTGCCCATTCACTTCGACCGTTTTTGCATCGACAAAGTGAGCACGGCCTTGAACTTTGTGCGTCTTAGGCCAGCTCTCGACGGTTTTAAGGGTACTAGAGGTAAAGCGATCGCGGAGTGCTTGTACGTGTTGCATGACCTGGCTACGGTCAATTTTTGATTCTACTTTTAATCCGACACGATCCGCATGTTGAATATCATGCATGCGATTGGCTGTAGAAATAAGGACTTTTGAGGGCATACAGCCGACACGTGCACAAGTGGTGTCCCACGGTCCATCATTAATGATTAATAGATTTTGTGTGGACTTAATGGCTTGTTGGTAGGCTGCAATACCCGCAGTTCCTGCCCCAATAATAATCAGATCATACATAACACAGAGTTTACCTAAGCAAGATTACTCTATAGTTAACATATTCATGGAGCTTGGGGATTATATTTTGTAAAAATTGGCATGGATTGCCGTCATTATTTATAAACTGCTACCAACGCTGACGCCAACAGTAGGTCGAACATGCATTGAACTACATGCAGTTATAAGCGTACAACAGAGTAAAAGAAGAAAGAGCTTATTCATGCAGTAGTCCTAATTGTTTGGCTTGATGAAAGAGCCGACTTGAACGTTCACCACTTTTACAGACCATTAAAATGGGTTTGGGGAGCTCATTATAATATTTAGCAAATTCAATCACGTCTGTTTCAGAAATTTTACTGCTGGTAACTGGCTGGTAAATCACACTGACTTTCGCTTGCTCTGCGATACTTCGTAGTTGCTCAACGCGAACGGTATTGCCTTGTTCTTGATCAGGTCGGTTGACAATGACTGACTTAAAACCTTGTTTCATCAATTGTTGAAACTTATCTGTGGTCATTTGTCCTGAAACACTCAGTTGCGGACTCAGTGACTGACTGAGTGTTTCCGTTGCTGCCCAAAGTGTACTGCTTGCTAAAAGCAGAGCAGTACAGATGACGTGTTTAAACAACCGTTTAGTCATCTAACAGATCCATTTGTTTGGCAAGTTGGTACAAGTTATTTGAGCGATTACCTGTACGGCAGAACATGAGAACAGGTTTTGGAAGTTCATTAAAGTGGTTGGCAAAAGTACGAACATCCATTTCGGTGATTTGACCAGCAACCACAGGTTGGTAGACATAATCCAAGCCTGCTACACGTGCAGCTTCCTCGATTTGAGCGCTGGTCGGTTGTTCTGGGCCACCTTCCATATCTGGGCGGTTATTGATCACAGATTTAAACCCTTTTTCAACCACTTGAACCAAATGTTCAGGACCAATTTGACCTGCAAAGCCTACATTTTCACTCATCCTGTCACTCCAAAATTAAGATAATCGAGATATGCTTTATGATAGCATTAAGCTGAAAGCTCAGCCTATGCTGTTGAAATATTTATAAGCGATTACAACCATAAAATAACGCAATGGAGCAGGTATGCACGCCTATACCGTTGAACCGCTGTATGTGAAAAGTGGCCAAGAGGTCATTGCAGCAGATTTTTACCGTCCGAAAACTGAAGAGAAGCCCGCAGTGATTTTGATGGCTCATGGCTTGGCTGGGCTTCGCCAATTCAAACTGATTCAATTTGCGCAACGGTTTGCACAAGCGGGCTATGCGGTCGTGTTATTCGACTATCGTTATTGGGGGGGGAGTACGGGGCGCCCAAGAGAGCTGGTGTCGATTAAAAAGCAGCTCGAAGACTGGCGCACCATGATTAACCATGTCAAAGAGCGTAAGTCGATTGATAGCCGACGTATTGTGCTGTGGGGGACGGCACTCAGCGGTGGATATGTACTCGATATTGCTGCAGAGTTCAAAAATGTTCAGGCGGTGATGGCACAAGTGCCTTTTGTCGATGGTGCTGAAAGTGCCAAGCTTTACCCGTTACAGCAACTCCCGAAAGCATTAAAGCTGTCCAGCCAAGATTATATGGGGGGCAAAGTTGGTTTAGCGCCAACGACTTTACCCGTAGTTGACCCCCGAAAGCTGTGTTTTATGCCGACCCAAGATGCGTATTTGGGTTATCGTTCGATTATCAATCCAGACTATTATTGGAGTGGTGAGATTCCCGCACGACTATTTTTTAATTTAATCCGTTATCGTCCGATTCAAAATGTACGGCAAATTAATATTCCTGTGCTTTTTATTGCAGCAAAACATGATAGCCTCATACCTATTGAGTCGAGTCGTGAAGCGGCGACCAATATTGCTCCCTTTGTTCAATATCATGAATGGGAGATGCAACATTTCGATATTTATCATGCCACCTGGTTTGAAAAAGCCATTTCGACCCAATTAGAATTTTTACACCAACATATTGGAGTCAATTAAATGATTATCGTCTGTCCGACCTGTATGGCAAAAAATCGTGTCCCTGAAGAGAAGCTGAATGCTAATCCGAGTTGTGGTCAATGTCATGCTACGCTTCTGCCTGCTACACCTATTGAGTTGAATGAACAAAACTTTAGTCAGTTTATTAGCCATAGTGATTTGCCTGTATTGATTGACTTATGGGCAGAGTGGTGTGGTCCTTGTAAAATGATGGCACCGCATTTTGCTGAAGTGGCGAAACAAAATCCACAAGTGATTTTTGCCAAAATTAATACTGAAGAATCTCCACGATTAAGTAGTGCCTTTAATGTGCGAAGTATTCCAACCTTAGTTTTAATGAATAAAACTACTGAAATTGCTAGAATAAGCGGCGCGCTCCGTGCGCCACAATTGCAACAATGGTTAGATCAACAGTTGCAAGCCCAGTCATAACGAAAATTGGAGTCAACGTGTCAGAGATTCATGTGAAACCAGAAGGGATGCTATCTCTTCAAACGATTGCAATGCCAGCTGATACCAACTGGAGTGGAGATGTGTTTGGTGGTTGGATTGTGTCACAAATGGATTTGGCCGGCGCAATTCACGCAGAACGCTTTAGTAAAGGGCGTTGTGCAACGATTTCGATTAATCAGATGACATTCTTGGTCCCTGTCAAAGTCGGGGACGTGATTAGTTGTTATACTAAAATTCTAAAAGTAGGCAATACCTCGATTCAAATGGAAATTGAGGTATGGGACAGTCATGATAGTTCACGCCCACCTGTACGTGTAACTGAAGGTGTATTTACCTTTGTGGCAGTGGATGTCAAAGGCAATAAGCGCCAAATTCCAACTGATGTGAAAGAGAAATTTTTTGCCAATCAAGCCAATTAAGCTTGAGACGAGCTAAAAGCCAGTAATAATACTGGCTTTTTTATAATTATTTGAAAAGTGATTAAGCTTTAGAACATCGTGTTGCTA
Organism: Acinetobacter sp. WCHAc060042; assembly: GCF_003231195.1. Classification (NCBI taxonomy): domain Bacteria; kingdom Pseudomonadati; phylum Pseudomonadota; class Gammaproteobacteria; order Moraxellales; family Moraxellaceae; genus Acinetobacter; species Acinetobacter sp. WCHAc060042. Next base: position 13,150 of record NZ_QKVN01000053.1, on the reverse strand, counting down.
TTTGCTGATTCGGCAGGCACGCTCTGCACGGCATCCCAATGTTCTACAATTTTGCCTTGTTCGACACGGAAAATATCAACGACAGCCTCTCCGCGGTCTTGTGCATTTTGGGTGGAGTGGACGTGCAGTACAACCAAATCACCATCGGCAATCACACGTTTGATGGTACTTTTTGCTTGCGGGTGTTCTTTAAAATACTGGGTGAAATAGTTTACAAAAGGCGCTTTTCCGTCTGCAACATAGGGATTATGTTGAATATATTGTGTACCAATATAGCGGTCTGAATAGGTTTGAACCTGATGTTTGCTAAAAACCCCTTCATAAAAGTCCACCACAATTTTTTTATTCTGTTCGGTCAGAGCAGAGGCAGAATGGTGACTCGGCGTTGTTGAAACCGATGTGTTGGCTGGGTTGTGTTGTTGGCAGGCGACAAGCCCTAAAGAAAATAGGGTCGTTGCTAAAATTAGTCTTTTTTTCATTAAGTCAGCTCAAATATTCATATTATGTAGCATGATTTTGAGCTGAGTTGAAGCAAAGATATAGTAAGTTTTAGTCGCGGCTTTAGCGTATTGTTGTAAATTTTATACTTACCAAACAGTAAGTTATATTTACATTCTTATTTTTTTAATGATGCTTTATCGAGCCAAGCCCATAACATTTCACATTGAACAGGTGCTTCACCCGATTCATCCATTACTGTCACAGAAACTAAAGTTTCACCTTTGGCGGTAGTTTGCATCAGTTGCTGTTGTTCTGGTGTTAAGGTGGCTGTCGCTGTCATGGCACCTTTACTTGGACGTTTAAAGTCAATATGCATGCTTTTAATCAGAACGATGCAATGGTCAGGCACATTCATCCCTGTGACAAAGCCAGTTGCTGTTTCAGCAATCAAAGCCATGGCGCAGGCATGTAACTGTCCAATATGGTTTTGCATAGCTCGGTGGTTTTCGATTTTGACGACGACTTCACTATGACTCACTTGTAAATAACGGATATGAGCACTGCCGACCATGGGAACTATGCGACCAAAAGCTTGACTCCATAATCGCGTACGCAACGCTTTCGGCAAGCGAGAAGTGGCTTTTACAATTTTAGATAAGCGATTGGCCTTTGGCATAGTTACCTCAAATGATCGAACAAGGGGATTAGTCTTTAAAGTTATTGAACTGTAAAGGCAGACCGAATTGCTGTTCTTTTAAAAACGTCATTACTTGCTGTAATGTATCGCGCTTTTTATCAGTCACACGAATTTTGTCGCCTTGAATTGAAGATTGCACTTTAATGCCGCTTTCTTTAATGGCTTTGTTGATTTTTTTTGCGGTATCTGAGTCAAGTCCGTCTTTTAATTTCACCACTTGAAGTACATTTTTACCTGAAGCGGTCATTTTTTGTGGATCAAGCGCTTGAATATCAACTTTACGCTTAAAGAAATGGTTCTCTAACATGGTATAAACTTGTTCGCACTGGAAATCACTTTCTGTTGAGATTTTAATTTCTTTGTTTTTTTCATTGAGTTCAATTGAAACATCTTGACCGCGGAAGTCAAAACGGGTTGCAATTTCCTTTTGGGTATTCTGAACAGCATGATTTACCTCAAAAATTTCTAATTCTGAAACAATATCAAAAGATGGCATGGATTAGACCTTTACAAATAGAAAGAATATCTGAGATGCTAGGGATGTTTTCTTCATTTGCCAAGTGTTGTTTACATCAAAGGAGTGCGCAATGATCCGTAAACAAGAAATTACAACATTTGAGTTCCCAGAGGATGCGATCATCTGGGATGTACGCGATTCAAATGCTTATGCCGAAGCACACGTGAAAGGGGCGGTTAATAAGCCCATCACGGGACTATCAGCACAGAGCCTTACTCAGGTGTCGACGGGTCAACCGATTTATATATTATGTGGCGGCGGAAGCAAAGCACCACGTGCAGCAGAGCTACTTGAAGGTTTTGATAGTGCACGTGAGTATGTCATTTTAATGGGCGGTACTCGTGCTGCTCGTGATGCTGGTCTAGCCTTAGAGCAGGGCAACTAAGCAATAGCAAAAAAAGCGCCGTAAGGCGCTTTTTTAATGTCTTATAACCATGAGGTGCTGGATTTATCACATCATTGGCTTTTTAGCCATAGTGCTAAGTTTGCGCTTTAAAATAAGGCTTTTTGGCTTTGACTTTCTTGTGGAATCGGGTTGGACTGAGCTTTTGTAGCAGTGACTCAGGAACAGGGCAGGCCTCTTTTAGTATCTGTGCCGCTAAAATTTCACTGCATAAAGGCGCAAACAAGAAGCCCTTAGAGCCTAAGCCTGCAAAGCTATAAATTTCAGACTGTTCGGACATTCTACCAAGTACTGGAAAATAGTCCAAACTTTGCGAGCGAACGGATGCACGGCCTTGCCAAGTCCTCACATCAGGAAGTGATTGTGCATAATCTGGAAAGACACTGTGGATAAGCTCGTAGTTATGCACATGGTCTTCAAGTAAAACATCGCTGTCGTCTCGATTCGGATAGAAGGATGCGCCTAAGATGAGCTGTTGAGCATCAAGCTGCATACAATAGCCACCATAGCTATAGGCTTGATCAAGTGCGAATGCTTGTGACGTGTTCTCCACCCAGCTAACTTGTCCACGAATGGGCTTCAGCACAGGGTACTGCTCAAAGAAAGTAGCCGTGTGGCGTGCACAACACACAATCACGTGATCAAACTGACCTAGAGATTGAGCTTGTTCATCTACGATTTCATTGTGCTCTGGATGGATTTGAGTAATGTTGGCTTGTACGAACTGAATCAGCGGACGCGCTAAGATTTGATCTCTGAGTTGATGTGGTGAAACGGCGCCCGCTTCGGTTAAATTCAGACTGGAATATTCAGTGATTAACGCTGAATCAGCAGCGGTTTCGGCTGTCAAAAGACCCGCAGGATATTGTGATTCGAGATCGAGTAAGTCTTCGGCTTTTTTAAGCGCCAGTTGATGTACTTGAATCGGGCGAAAAGCTTGAAATTTGGAATAGTGCTGTAAAGCATGTTGCCAAGCCAAGGTCATGAGATGTTCATGACTTTGTTCAATCGGACAAAGTTTGGGGTTGAGTAAGGCCAGCGGATTGCCTGAACCTCCTGCGAGTGGCTCAGATTGGTCGTAGAGCGTGACTTGGTGCCCACGCTCAGCAAAGGCCCATGCACTAGTTAAACCTGCAATCCCTGCACCTATGATTGCGATACGGCGCTGTTTAAAAGGGTATGGTCGTTGACCAAGTCGGTTTTGATCCGATACCGATTTGGTATCTCCAGCGTCTGATGTATGTTCAGGCTCAGCAGGGAACCAGATGGCTTTGAGCATTTCGCGTTTGTGTTTGAATCCACGTGGGCGTGAAATAGAAATACCATACTGTTTTAATCCACGTTTAAGTACACCTGCAACACTAAACGAAGCAAAGGTCGTCCCGACATCTGATAGGCGAATAATATGTTGAAGAACTTGTTCTTCCCATATGTCAGGATTACATGAGGGTGCAAACCCATCGAGGAACCATGCGTTAACGCTACTGGTTTTTGCCATACTAGGGAAAACATCGTGGGCATCGCCTAACCAAAGGTCTAGGCTAAAACGTTCATTCGGGAAGCTCAGGCGATGACAACCCGCAATCGGATGCGGGTATTGTGTTATCAATTCATCGGCGATCGGTTTAAGTTCAGGCCAAGCATCGAGTGCGCGTATCAGATCAGCCTTAGATAGCGGAAATTTTTCAACTGAAATGGCATGGAGATGGCTGTGGTTATTTGGCCGTACTTGTTGCCAAAGTTGCCAAAGTGCCAAGATGTTGAGCCCTGTGCCAAAGCCTGTTTCACCCACACTAAAATATTCAAAGGGCTGAAGATTTGACAGGCGCTCAGATAAATCGTTGCCATTTAAAAACACATGGCGTGTTTCAAGTAGACCATTGTCTTTGGAAAAATAGACATCGCCAAATTGTTTTGAAACTGGCACATCAATGCCATCAACTTGTTGCCACTCTAAATCGGCAGTTTGAATTGCGCTTGACAAAGCCACAGTACCCTATTGTTTCTAATAGGGCTTAGCTTACCACTGACGACGGCGTTTGGTATAAACGTAACTAGCAATTAAAAAACCAAGTAAGACACCCACAGCGATGGTTGCTGCACCGTAGAGAAACATTTGTGCACTGCGTTCGCTTTGTAAAACCTGTACTTGTACACCGAGGCTGTCATTTTTAAGTTGTAGCTCTTGGTTTTGTGCCAAAGCATCAAGATTGGCTTTTTCTAACTGAGCTAAGCGAGAAGCTTGGTCTTTGACCAATGCTTTGACTTTGGCATCTTGGAGGGCTTTGTTTTTCGCCAATTGTTCAGCGGTGAGCGGTTTGGCTTCCTGTGGTTGACCATTTGGACTAATGGTTGCTACAGCAGGAATAATTTTTGGTTGTGTAGCGGTGTTGTGTCCAGATGGTGGTGGAGCCGCAGTCGTTGCTTGGACGGCAGGTGCTACACTTGGAGCAGGTGCGGTTTCAACCGCCCATGCCATAGAAGAAAGAAGAGATAAACCCAATAAGCTTGTGACAACGACACGCATGACCTTATCCTTGAGGGAATGCTTTATTAAATGGTTTAACATCAATATGACGATAAACCCCTGCTTTTAAGAAAGGCTCTTCCTGTAACCATGCATCTAGTGCTTCACGTGAGTCAAAGTCAACAATGATCGTACTGCCATAAAAACCCGCTTGTGGATTGCTTGGGTCTTTAGGCATTGCACCAGCAACAATTAAACGATCTTCATCATTGAGCTTTTGTAAACGAACAAGATGTTCTGGACGTGTAGCAAGGCGTTTTTCGACAGTCCCTTCCTGATCGGTACATGTGACAACGAATAGCGGCATATGAATTCTCGATGTATGTTCTGGCTAAATTACTCTTCAGAAGATTTAAAGTATTTACGTAATACAATAAACTGAATAATGATAAAGGAAAACATCACGATCATGTCACCAAAAGCCGTGAATTCTCCCCAATATTTTCCGTCCATAAATAAAAATGCGAAAAATACGTGTAAAAAAGACATGAGAGCAAACATGGCCGCCCATGCAAAGTTTAAATTTTTCCAACCTGCGTCGGTTAAATTGAAGATTGGGCCGAACAAACGTTTGATCAGCGGTTTGCGTTCTTTGCCAAAATAAGGGGAAAGTAAGAAAGCACCTGAGAAAATTATATTCAGTAAGGCCGCTTTGAGTTTGATGTAAAAGTCATCTGACAGCATTAAGGTAACACCGCCGAAAATAACCGTCATAAACAACACAATCCACTGTTGTTTGTCTAAACGGAACTTTTGCATGAAGAACAGTGCGCCGTAAACCATCAGCATCGAAATAATTAAACCTGTGGTGGCTACAAGAATATTATTATTATCGACACCCCCAGCAGAACCAATCAATTGAAGTAATGGGTGATCAGTATTTTTCGGATCTACAGTTTTATATAAATAAAAGAAAATGATCAGCGGCACAAAGTCTAAAAGTGCTTTCATGTTAGAGTATCTAAATCTGTTCAAATAAATAGCTAGTATAAGTGATGGAAGGCGTAGATTTACATACTCACAGCAATATTTCTGATGGCACTTTCACACCGAAGCAATTGGTTGATGCTGCAGCAGAAAAAGGTATTCATACCTTGGCTTTGACAGACCATGACACCATGGATGGCCTTGCTTTAGCAGAGTTGGCTGCAAAGTCGCATGCGATACGTATTATTTCAGGTGTAGAAATTTCCAGTCAGTGGTCGAGACCCTCGACTAAGAAAAACTATGGCGTGCATGTGGTTGCATTGAATATGCAAGATTTAGAGCCACTACAAAAATGTCTTGAACAGCAAAAACAAATCCGCGCGCGCCGCGCCAAAGAAATTTGTGATTTATTGATTCCACTGATTGGTGAGGATATTTATCTCGATGTTTTGGCGAAAGTTGAACAGATGCCTGACCGCGTGACTCGAACCCATATTGCCAAGACCTTGGTTGAAAAAAAGTATGTGAGTCGCGCGCAACAAGCGTTTGATAAATATATTAAGGAAGGCAAAAAAGCCTACGTGAAATTTGATGGGCTGGGTTTAGAAGAAACCATTCAGGTGATTCATGCCAGTGGTGGTTTTGCAGTATTGGCGCACCCGACACGTTATGACTTATCGGCCACCAATATTCGCTATCTGATTGAAATCTTTGCGCAGTTTGGTGGGGATGCGGTTGAGTTGCCACCCAGTGTTGAACCGACCTCTACCCGTCAAATGGTGGATCGGATGATTGCTGAGCATGATTTAAAAGTATCGGTCGGTAGTGATTTTCATGGTGACAATATGCCATGGATTAAATTGGGCAATATTCCCAGAGTCAAAGAGGGACAAGTGGGGATTTGGGACAGTTTTGTCTAAATGTTTTTGAGGATTGCTACCTTCTCCATAAACTATATATGGCCTAAGAGAAGGTAAGCGTGAGTTCGCTTAGAGTAGATTATTGTCTTGTGCTTGAATCGGGGGAGGGGTAGGTTTACCTAAAGTCCCAAGCAGTTCAATTTCGATGGTACGTACCATCGAGTCCAGCGGCAAATCATTACTTTGCGTTCCGAAAGGTTCTTCAATTTCCGAACTCAAAGCATCGAGTCCTAAAAAGGTATAGGCCAACACACCAACCAATAGCGGGGTGAAAATACCCAAGGTTGAACCTAAGCTAAACGGTAAAATGAGACAGAAAAAATACACCGTACGATTGAGTAATACCGAGTAGGCAAAAGGTAGTGGCGTTGTCGCAATACGGTCACAACCGGTTTGCACTACACTTAGGTCAGCAACATGCTGATTCAACTGTGCATACACAATGTCGCTAATTTCACCTTCTTTTAATGCTTGCATTAACTCCCACTGAATCAAACTGAGGGTGTACTGCGGGGCATTGGCTTGTTGATACAGCTGAGTCAGTGCATTTTGACTTAGGCCACTGGTTTCCACCAGTTCCGTAGGATTGGCTGTTTGATGGCGTAAACGGTCACGCAAGACATTGGCAAAGACAATCACATGTTGAATTACACGTTCACGACGACCTTGGGTCAAGATACGACAGTCACGGTCAAAGTGACGTGAATTGGCAATTAAAATACCCCATAGCTTCCGTGCTTCCCACCAACGGTCATAGCAGGCACTATTTTTAAAGCCGAGGAAAATAGAAAGGACTACCCCAATGAGGGTGAAGCCGACCAAGGGCAGTTCAGGGAAATGAAAATAGCCGACATAGGACAAAATGCCAATAATGGCAGAGACCAACATGACCACGCCCAAAGGGGGTAAAACTTTGGGAAGAATGGTGCCACGCCATGAAAAAAGCACCTTAAAAATACTGGGCTGATCACGCACAATCATGTGATTAGAATTCTTTTACAATTTTGCTTGATCTTCATATTTGTCGTGGTATTTGTCAATCATTTGTCTGCATATTTAAGCGGGTTGGATCAGGTCGTGTTCAGCAAAAGAAAATGTACCTTCAGGCGATAAAATAAAATGATCAATCAGTTGAATGTCCACGAGCTGACTGGCTTGAAGAATACGCTCGGTCAGTCCGATATCCGCCGCGGAGGGCTGAGCTTTTCCAAGCGGATGGTTATGGGCAATCACCATAAAGGTAGCATGTTGAGCAATACAATAACGTAGCAATTGGTTGATCGAGATTTCACAAGAATTTACTGCACCAAAGAACAACTTTTTAAAGTTTATTTTTCTTAAATGTGCATCGAGACAGAGTACGGCAAAAACCTCTTGGTTCTCGCTTGAAAATTCATATTGTAAAAACTTGAGTAACTGAGCTGAATGATTGAGCTCTAACTTTTCTTGCTTGAGCTGCTGACTACTGTAGCGTCGTCCCAATTCTTTGACGGCCATTAATTGTGAATACTTGGTCGGGCCAATGCCGTGAAATTGGCTGAGTTCGGACAGTTCAGCATCGAAAACGGCATTCAGACTGCCGAAATGCTGTAACAGCAGACGGGCCAATTCGACCGCAGAATGTTGTGTTGAGCCCGAGCGGATAAAAATAGCCAGTAGTTCCGCATCAGAGAGGCTGGCAGGCCCTTGTTGTAACAAGCGTTCACGTGGCCGTTCTTGTTCGGGCCATTTTTTTATAGATAAGTGCATTCTTTTATACTTTTTTATTCTTAATTTGAGGAACATGACCCAACCGATTATTGGGTATAAGACTATTTAATGCTATTGTGAGCGCCACTGCAACAGAAAGGTAGCCTGTTCGTGAGCTTTGATCTCAGTGTGATTCCAAATAAAAATATCCTTTTAGCTGTTACGGGCGGTATTGCTGCCTATAAAAGTGCCATCTTAGTTCGTCGTTTAAAAGACGCAGGTTTTCAAGTCCGTGTGGTCATGACCGAAGGCGCACAAGCCTTTATTACCCCATTAACATTCCAAGCCTTGTCAGGCAATCCTGTGCATACTGAATTGTTAGACCCTGAAGCCGAAGCGGGCATGGGACATATTGAGCTGGCGCGCTGGGCAGACTTGCTTTTGGTTGCGCCTGCTAGTTGTAACACCATTGCAAAGTTTGCTGCGGGTTTAGCTGATGACCTGCTTTCTACTTTATATTTAGCCACCAAAGCCCCTGTGTGGGTTGCACCTGCCATGAACCAACAAATGTGGGCAGCAAAAGCGACGCAGCGTAATTTAGCGACTTTGGTAGACGATGGCGTGCATGTAATCATGCCAGATGCGGGTGCTCAAGCTTGTGGTGATGTTGGTTTAGGCCGTATGCCTGAGCCCGAGGATTTGGCACATCAAGTGACAGAATACTTCCATAAAGCACAGCGTGCCATGGCTGAAAAATTTGGGATGCTGGCCGGTAAAAAAGTCACCATTACTGCTGGGCCAACGCGTGAAGCGATTGATCCTGTGCGTTATATTTCCAACCACAGTACGGGTAAAATGGGCTTTGCTCTTGCCGCTGCATGTTATGCGGCTGGAGCCAAAGTGACTTTAATTGCAGGTCCTGTCAGCTTAGACACGCCGAATGGTGTACGCCGGATCAATGTTTCATCTGCCATGAAAATGTTGGATATCAGTATGCAAATGTTGGATGAAGGCTGTGATGTGTTTATCGCGACTGCTGCTGTTGCAGACTATCGCGTTGCAGAAGTTGCAGAGCATAAGATTAAGAAAGCAGGGGATGAGCTCAATGTTTCTTTAATCAAAAATCCTGATATTGTGGCGACCATTGCACAGCAAGATAAACGCCCGTTCATGGTTGGCTTTGCAGCAGAAACACGCAATGTCGAAGAATATGCTGCAGGTAAATTAGTCGCGAAAAAGCTCGATATGATTGCCTGTAATGATGTGTCACGCCCCGATATTGGTTTTGCGTCTGATGAAAATGCGATGATAGTCTTTTTTGCAGAACATTATAAAATGCAAAAACGTGATCTGGAAAAAGCGTCGAAACAAGAAATTGCGTTGCAGTTGGTTGAAGCGATTCATGATGCTTTACACCGAGACCCTGAAAGTGATGATGATTTTTAATTTACATCGTCCTTAGTTTTTGCCATATTTAATGCAGCCTTAGGCTGCATTTTTTTGCAAACTCATAGGAATAAGAATGAAAACACTATTAAAGGTCATGCTGTTGAGCAGTGGTATATGTTTGGCAGGATTTGCACAAGCATCGGAAGTGCTAGAAGGCGCGATGAAATCTTTGGCGAAGAACTCAAAGGCTTTTGCTCAAGCCCAGACTGCCACAGAGGCAAATAACGCATTAACTGAAATGCAAAAAGCCGCAGTAACTGCCAAACAAAATAAGCCTGGAAAGTTAGCGAAACAAGCAAAAGACAGTGCTCAAGTGAAGCAATATGAGCAAAGTTTTGATGTATTATCTCAAGAGATTGAACATGCTCAACATCTCGTACATGCAGGAAAGTTGACTGAAGCCAAACAAAGTTCAGCCAAGTTTGAAGCCATTAAGCAGCAAGGTCATAAAACGTTTAAATAATTCAGTACAATAAAAAAGACCGCAAAAGCGGTCTTTTTTATGTTTGAAGGGCTTAAAAGTTTAAGCTTGACCTTCAACAGCAGCGGCTTGAGCACGCTGCATATTTGCTTCGAACTCAGCATCAAAGTTAATTGGTGTAAGTAACAATTGCGGGAAGCTGCCTTTAGTCACCATATCATTCACCGCTTCACGAAGGAATGGGAATAAAATGTTTGGGCAATATGCACCTAAGATGTACGGAAGACGTTCTTCTTCAACACCATCTACAAGGAAAATACCCGCTTGAGTGACATCGACGATAAACGCCGTGTCACCTGCATTATTCGCTTGTACAACCACTTTAAGTGAAACTTCGTAGTGAGTTGGATCAACTTTTTCAGCAGAAGATGACAAGTTGATGTTCAACTCTGGTTGCCATTCTTTGGTAAAAACTTGCGCCCCAGGGACTTCAAAAGAAATATCTTTTGTGTAAATACGTTCTAAAGCAAGTTGTGGTTGAGCTTCACTCATTTTCTAATCCTTAATATGCTGAGCTAATTATGCCAATAGTTGGTCGAGTTTGCCTTCACGCTCTAAAGCATAAAGTTGATCAAAACCACCAATAAATTGGTCATCAATAAAAATTTGTGGAACCGTACGATGATTGGTACGTTGCATCAATTCAATGCGGACTTCAGGCGCTTCTTTAGATAAATTAATTTCTTTATATTCAACGCCTTTACGCTCAAGGAGCTGTTTTGCGCGAACGCAATATGGACATACAGTCGTTGAGTAAATAGTGACTTGAGCCATGAGTTTCTCCTTGTGCGAATTATTTAGCTTTGACCAGTGGTAAGCCTTGAGCTTTCCAGTTGCTAATCCCGCCATCTAAACGATAGCTGTCAGTATGCGCAACTTGTTGTAAAGCAGTGCCTGCCACTTGACCTAAGTTACAGATGAACACGAGTGGACGATCTGCAGCTTTTAACTCTTCAACATGTTTGGTAATTTGGCTGTAGGGAATGTTGCGACTTCCACTGATATGACCTTCACGGAAATCTTTGGCATCACGTAAGTCAATCAACATGGCATTTTTAGCTTTCACTAAAATACCTAAAGATTGTGGTGAAATTTTGCGACCATTGCGTTGTCCTTCAAGTACGAAAAACAAAACAACCAATACCGCAAGTGTTCCAAATAAGAAGGGGTGATTCCCCATAAACTCCAACCAACGTTCCACAAGTCACCTAAATTACAATTCAAAAATTGCTAGAGAGTATAGCTCATAAAATATGGTGATCAAAATCACCGCTTCAAGGGCTAAGGTTGAATAAAAATTAATTTTTTTGCTGAGCTTCAGCAATTTCATCAATCAGACGTAAATAGCTGTCTAAACGGCGTGTTAAAATTTCACCATTTGCAGCGGCTAAGCGTAAGGCGCATTGTTTTTCATGCTTATGGGTGCAGTTTCGGAATTGACAGTAGCCCAATAAGTTTTCAATTTCAGGAAAACCATGTTGCACTTTGTCAGCATCTAAGTGCCATAAACCAAACTCACGAATACCCGGCGAGTCAATCAGCGAGGCGCCTTCGCCAAAACCAATCAAACGGGTAGAGGTCGTGGTGTGTTGTCCTAAGGCTGAGTTTTCAGAAATCACATTGGTTTTCTGTGCAGCGTCTGGCACGATGGCATTAATCAGGGTGCTTTTACCAACACCAGACTGACCGACAAAGGCTACCGTTTCATTTTTTAAACGCTGGGTCAGAGCCGTTAAGTCACCATCGGCTTGTGTTTGCATCACTTCATAGCCTAAGGCTTGATATTCCGCAATCAACGTTAAAATCGGGTCATTGTCTTTGAGTAAATCGGTTTTATTCAGCACCAACAGTGCTGGAATATTGGCATCGGCACAGGCCACCAAATAACGGTCAATTAGACCTGGTGCAGGCTCAGGCAGTGGCGCAAACACAATTACAATCAAGCTGATATTGGCAGCGACAGGTTTCACTTTATGGTAACGGTCTGGACGAGTCAGTAGCGACTGACGTGGCTGTATGGCATTGATGATTCCCAGTCCTGTATTTGGGTCGGCTTGCCATTTGACACGATCACCTGTGACCAATAGTTCGAGGTTGGTACGTGTATGACAGCGCCAAATACTGCCGAGTTCAATCGGTTTCCAAAACGGTTCAGGCTCGCCTGCTTGTACCGTCGGTTTGATGGGATGTGGATCTGGAGTCGTAAGGGCTTGCACTTCAAGCTGACGGCCATAGTGTTGTACCACCAAGCCTTCTAAGTCATTTGAAGTGTCGATATCTTCTTGACGTGTTTGCTGTTGTTTCTGAATGCGACGTTGTTGCTGTTCAGTTAAACGACGTTTACGAATTAAAGCCATTCATATCCTAAAAAACCATGAATTCAAGATGGCAAAAATAGCACGAAGCAGGGTAGCAGTTACAGCATCGAAGCAATTAATTTGCTACTATCATCGTTTTTAAGCCGAATAAGATTGCACATTTATGAGCAGCACCGCTGATACGCGTTTGATTTGGATTGACCTTGAAATGACAGGTCTCGATACAGATAACGACCAAATTATTGAAGTTGCTACAATTGTGACGGATGATAACTTAAATATTTTAGCTGAAGGGCCTGTGCTTGCTGTACATCAGCCCGATCGCGTACTAAATGCAATGGACGAGTGGAACACCCGCCAACATGGTCAATCAGGCTTAATTGAACGTGTACGTCGCAGTAAATTGACGGCACAGGATGCTGAGCAGCAAACTTTAGAATTTCTAAAAAAATGGGTCAATCCAAAAAGCTCACCGATGTGTGGCAATTCAATCTGCCAAGACCGCCGTTTTTTACACCGTTTAATGCCTGAAATGGAACAATATTTCCATTACCGTAATTTAGATGTATCTTCGGTAAAAGAGTTGGCTAAACGCTGGCGTCCAGAAATTATGAGTGGCTTGAAAAAGAATGCTTCACACTTAGCGATGGATGACATTCGTGATTCGATTGCGGAACTGAAGTATTATCGCGAATACTTTTTTATTATGAATAAATAAGTACTAAAGAAAGAGGCGTTAGCCTCTTTTTTATTGAAATCGAATAGAATAAAGCTGAGGGTG
>NZ_QKVN01000052.1:0-17675 GCF_003231195.1 Acinetobacter sp. WCHAc060042 | reverse complement strand
CCTACCATCAGACAAAGACGTGTTCTTACATTCTGAAAATGGACTGTTGGCTTTTGGTCCACCGCCAGCCGCAGGTGAAGAAGATCCTGAGTTGATCAACGCGGGTAAAGAATATGTGACCATGTTACAAGGCGGTGCCTTTTTCCATCATGGGGATTCTTTTGCCATGATGCGTGGTGGTCACTTAGATATTGCAGTCCTCGGTGCCTTTCAAGTCGCAGCCAATGGCGACTTGGCCAATTGGCATACCGGTGCACCTGATGCGATTCCTGCGGTTGGCGGTGCAATGGACTTAGCGGTCGGTGCCAAGAAAGTCTTTATCACCACCGACCATGTGACCAAACAAGGTGAACCGAAGATCGTGGCTGAACTGAGCTATCCCGCGACAGGTTTGAAGTGTGTCGATCGTATTTACACCGACCTGTGTGTGATTGATGTCACCGCAGAAGGTTTAAAAGTGATTGAGAAAGTCGACGGTTTAAGCTTTGCAGAATTGCAGGCCATGACGGGTGCAACTTTAGTGGATGCGACGCAAGGATAATTAATCCCTCCCGACCTCCCTTTAAAAAGGGAGGAGTTTCCCCCTTGAGTAAAGGGGGATTAAGGGGGATTCCAAGGGAAAATGAAATATGAAAAACGCTTACATTATTGATGCCATCCGTACTCCATTCGGACGTTATGCAGGTGGACTCGCTCCAGTGCGTGCCGATGACTTGGGTGCAGTGCCAATTCAAGCCTTGATGCAACGCAATCCAACAGTAGATTGGACTCAAGTCGATGACGTGATCTACGGCTGCGCCAACCAAGCGGGTGAAGACAACCGTAATGTCGGTCGTATGTCAGCACTCCTTGCTGGCTTACCCGTTGAAGTTCCTGCCACGACTGTGAATCGTTTATGTGGCTCATCACTCGATGCCATTGCGATGGCAGCCCGTGCGATTAAAGCAGGTGAAGCCGATCTGATCATTGCAGGTGGTGTGGAAAGTATGTCACGCGCACCCTTTGTCATGGGTAAATCAGAAACAGCCTACGGACGTAGCCAGAAGATTGAAGACACCACCATGGGCTGGCGTTTTATCAATCCTAAGCTGAAAGCGATGTATGGTGTAGAGACCATGCCGCAGACTGCGGAGAACGTGGCACAACAATTTAATATTGATCGTGCAGATCAAGACCAGTTTGCCTTGACGAGTCAACAGCGCACCGCAACCGCGCAAGCTCAAGGCTTTTTTAAACATGAGATCATCCCTGTGAATATTGCACAGCGTAAGGGTGATCCAATTGTGGTCAACACGGATGAACATCCACGTGCATCGACCACCTTAGCAGCTTTGGCAAAACTCAAGCCAGTCGTCACAGCAGAAGGCACCGTCACTGCGGGGAATGCATCAGGCATCAATGACGGTGCGGCTGCTGTACTGATCGCTTCGGAACAAGCGGTTGAGCAGTACCAACTTAAACCACGTGCCAAGATTATTGCGTCTACGGCTGTGGGTGTAGAACCACGCATCATGGGCTTTGCACCTGCGCCTGCCATCAAAAAATTACTCAAACAAGCCAATCTGACATTAGAGCAGATGGATGTGATTGAACTAAATGAAGCCTTTGCAGCACAAGCACTAGCGGTCACGCGTGATCTTGGTTTAGCAGATGACACCACTCAAGTGAATCCAAACGGTGGTGCAATTGCCATCGGTCATCCACTCGGTGCATCGGGTGCGCGTTTAGTCACCACAGCTTTAAACCAGTTAGAACAAACGGATGGAACTTATGCCTTGTGTTCGATGTGCATTGGGGTTGGTCAGGGCATTGCAATGATTATTCAGCGCGTTTAAAGCAGATTTAAGGATAGCGATCATGAGCCAGTTATATGCCAGCTTATTTTACCAAAACGAGGTGACTGAAATTTTCAGTGATCGCGCCTTGGTGTCATACATGATTGAGGCTGAAGTTGCCTTGGCACAAGCGCAGGCTCAGGTTGGTGTCATTCCAGAATTTGCAGCAACAGCAATTTCCCAAGTTGCCCAGACTGCGATTGATCAGATTGATTTTGATGCTTTGGCTGTTGCAACAGGTTTGGCAGGCAATATTGCGATTCCTTTTGTGAAGCAATTGACTGCAATTGTGAAAAAAAGTGATGAAGATGCTGCGCGTTATGTGCATTGGGGCGCAACCAGTCAAGACATTTTAGATACTGCTTGTCTTTTGCAATGTCGTGCTGCGCTACAACAGGTGGAATCTTTAATTCAACAATGTTACCGCACTGCATTGACCCAAGCTGAACAATATCGTTCACAAGTGATGATTGGACGCACGTGGTTGCAGCAGGGTCTACCCATTACGTTGGGTCATAAATTCGCACGTTGGGCTTCGGCTTTTCATCGTGATTTGACCCGTATTGAAGCCATGAAATCACGTGTGTTCACTGCGCAATTAGGCGGTGCAGTGGGTTCATTGGCATCTTTGCAAAATCAAGGCACAGCAGTTGTGCAAGCATTTGCAGCACAGTTACAACTTTCTGTTCCAAGCTGTACTTGGCATGGTGAGCGTGACCGTATTGTCGAAGTGGCGAGTGTTCTCGCAATAGCGACAGGTAGTCTGGGCAAAATGGCACGTGACTGGTCGTTGATGATGCAAACTGAAATTGCAGAAGTATTTGAGCCAGCAGCGAAAGGGCGTGGTGGGTCATCGACGATGCCACACAAGCGTAATCCTGTTGCTGCGGCATCCGTTTTGGCGGCAGCCAATCGTGTCCCTGTGCTGATATCGAGTTTGTATCAAAGCATGGTGCAAGAACATGAGCGTAGTCTAGGTGGATGGCATGCAGAATGGCTGGCATTACCTGAAATTTTCCAACTCTGTGCTGGTGCTTTAGAGCGAACTTTGGATGTTTTACAAGGCATGCAAGTTAATACAGAGAGCATGCAGCGCAATTTGGAATGTACGCAAGGCTTAATTATGGCGGAAGCGGTGATGATGGCTTTGGCACCACACATCGGACGTTTACAAGCTCATCATCTGGTAGAGGACGCATGTAAAACAGCTGTTGCAAAAGGTGTGCACTTAAGAGATGTGATTGCTGAATTGGAGCAAGTTAAAAACTTATTCAGCGTAGCCCAGATTTCAGAAATTTTTAAACCCGCGTCATATCTCGGCAATATTCAAGACCAGATTGATGCGGTGTTGCAAGAAGCAAAAGGAGAGGCAAAGTGAATATCACGATGACCAATCGTCAAGGCAAGACTTTATCCGTGGCAATCAGTGGGCAAGATCATGCACCTGTGATTGTATTTTCAAACTCATTGGGTACCGATAAAGGCATGTGGCAGCCACAAGTTGCTACCTTCGAAAAAAAGTTCAAAGTGGTGACTTATGACACGCGTGGTCATGGGCAAAGTGATGTGATTGAGCAGACCACTGTACAAAACCTTGCAGAAGATGTGATTGATATTCTGAACGGTTTAAACATTGAAAAAGCGCATTTTTGCGGGATTTCAATGGGCGGTATGACGGCTTTGTGGCTCGGTATTCACCATGCAGATCGTTTTCATAGTATCACTGTGGCGAACTCAGCAGCCAAAATTTGGACTGAAGAAGGTTGGAATGCTCGTGCAGATGCTGTGACAGCCAATGGCTTAGCGGATTTGGTCGCGACCACGCATACACGCTGGTTCAGCGAGCAGTTTGATTATCAACACGATGCTTTGGCTCAGCGTACCATTCAGTCTTTAGCGACTACGCCAGCATTGGGTTATGCAGAATCTTGCCGAGCATTGGCTAAGGCTGATTTGAGCACAGAAATTCAGCAGATTCAGATTCCAACTTTAGTGATTGCGGGTGCATTTGACCCAGTCACGACAGTGGCAGATGGCGTTTTTATGCAACAACAAATTCAAAAGAGTGAATTAGCGGTGATTGACGCATCGCATCTTTCCAATATTGAACAACCTGAGCTGTTTACCCAAACCCTGACTCAGTTTATTGGATCGATTCAATAATTTAAGGATTTTTAAAAGGACTTTCAGCCCAAGGAGGCAGGTATGGCGTCTCAGGAATACGCTACTCAAAAAACGAGTATAGACGCACAAGCACTGATTAATGATGCACCGATTAGCAAATATCAGTGGTTGATCGCAATTGTATGTTTTCTCATTGTTTTTGTTGATGGTATTGATACTGCGGCAATGGGTTTTATTGCTCCAGCCTTGGCACAAGACTGGGGGATAGACCGTTCGCAACTGGGTCCAGTTATGAGTGCAGCTTTAGGCGGCATGATTATTGGCGCTTTGGTGTCTGGTCCAACCGCTGACCGCTTTGGGCGAAAGATTGTTTTAAGTGTTTCGATGCTAATTTTCGGTGGCTTTACTTTGGCATCGGCATATGCAGCTGATTTAAATACCTTGGTGGTCCTTCGGTTTTTAACCGGTATTGGTTTGGGTGCAGCGATGCCGAATGCAACCACACTATTTTCTGAATATTGCCCGCAGCGCTCACGCTCGTTACTCGTGACTTGTATGTTCTGTGGATACAACTTGGGTATGGCGACAGGTGGTTTTATCAGCAGTTGGTTGATCCCAACCTTTGGTTGGCACAGCTTATTTTTACTGGGCGGTTGGTCGCCACTGATCTTGATGATCTTGGTGATTTTCTTCCTACCAGAATCCTATCGTTTCTTGATTGTAAAAGGTCGTGATAACGCCAAAGTCCAGCAAATTCTGTCACGTATTGCACCTGCTCAAGTTCAAGGTGTCACTGAGTTTCATGTACCTGAAGAAAAAACCGAAGGTGCAGAGAAGAAAGGTGTGTTTGGCATGCTGTTCTCTCAGAAATATGTCAAAGGTACAGTTTTATTGTGGCTGACCTATTTCATGGGTTTGGTGATGATTTATCTACTGACCAGTTGGTTACCAACCTTGATGCGTGAAACAGGCGCAACCATGGAACGTGCTGCATTTATTGGTGGTTTATTCCAGTTTGGCGGTGTACTCAGTGCTTTATTTATTGGCTGGGCAATGGACCGTTTCAACCCGAACCGCATTATTGCAGGCTTCTACTTTGTCGCGGGGATCTTTGCTTTTGCCGTTGGTCAGAGCTTAGCAAATCCAACCCTACTTGCCATTTTAGTGCTTTGCGCAGGTGTCGCAATTAATGGCGCACAGTCGGCAATGCCAGCGCTGAGTGCTCGTTTTTACCCAACCCAATGCCGTGCAACAGGTGTGGCATGGATGTCTGGGATTGGGCGCTTCGGTGCGGTATTTGGTGCATGGATTGGCGCAGTTCTACTGGGCAATGACTGGTCGTTTACTGCCATTTTAAGTCTGCTGTTAATTCCAGCAACAGCAGCAGCAGTCGCTATTTTTGTTAAATCACTGGTCGCACATACCGATGCGACCTAATTGAGGTTTCTCCCATGAATGATGAACAACGTTATGAACAAGGAATCACTGTACGCACTGAAGTGCTGGGTGAAAAGCATGTCGGTCGTTCACTTGAGAACTTGAATGATTTTAATGCTGACTTTCAAAACTTTATCAGTCGTTTTGCGTGGGGCGAAGTCTGGTCTAGACCAGGCATGCCACGCCATACCCGTAGCTTAGTCACCATTGCGGTGTTATTGGCACTGGGCCGTGTAGACGAACTGCGTATGCATTTACGTGCTTGTTTTAACAATGGTGTGACCAAGGACGACTTAAAAGAGTTGATTTTGCACTGTTCACTGTATGCCGGTTTGCCCGCAGCCAATGCAGCCATGCACATGGCAGAAGAGGTTTTTGCAGATTTGGGCATTGCCCCGCAAAAGCTGAGCGAACAGCAGCTTAGCCAAGAACCAACGAATCAAGAGTAATGGAACAAGATTAAGAGGGACGTCACATGTCGCAACTTATTTTAGGTGCTTATGCACAACGCAATACCGAAGATCATCCGCCAGCATATGCACCCGGCTATAAAACCAGTGTATTACGCTCGCCCAAAAATGCGTTGATTTCGATTGCAGAAACGTTAACTGAAGTGACTTCACCACAGTTTAGTGCCGAACAGTTTGGGCCTAAAGATAACGATTTGATTTTGAACTATGCCAAAGAAGGTTTGCCGATTGGTGAGCGAATTATTGTGCATGGTTATGTCCGTGATCAGTTTGGGCGTCCAGTTAAAAATGCATTGCTTGAAGTGTGGCAAGCCAACGCTTCTGGTCGTTATCGTCATCCAAATGATCAGTTTATTGGTGCAATGGACCCGAACTTTGGCGGCTGTGGCCGCATGATGACGGATGCCAATGGCTATTTTGTGTTCCGTACCATTAAGCCGGGTCCTTATCCTTGGCGTAACCGTATTAATGAATGGCGTCCTGCTCATATCCATTTCTCTTTGCTTGCCGATGGTTGGGCGCAGCGTCTTATTTCTCAGTTCTATTTTGAAGGCGATACGCTGATTGATTCGTGTCCGATTATTAAAACCATTCCTTCGGAAGAACAACGTCGCGCGCTGATTGCTCTTGAGGATAAGAGCAACTTCATTGAAGCAGACAGCCGTTGTTACCGCTTTGACATCACTTTACGTGGTCGTCGTGCGACATATTTCGAAAATGATTTGACTTAATTCAGGGAGAGCAACATGAACCATTGGAACTTTCAAGAATTGCATGAAACGCCATCTCAAACAGGTGGGCCATACGTACACATTGGTTTGTTGCCCCAACAAGCCAACATCGAAGTCTTTGAAAACAACTTTAACAATCAGTTGGTTCAAGAAAAAACCTTAGGCGAACGTATTCGCTTAGAAGGTCAGGTGTTTGACGGCTTAGGCTTGCCATTACGTGATGTATTGATTGAAATTTGGCAGGCAGATGCCAACGGCGTGTATCCAAGTGCGGCGGATATTCAGGGCAAAGCGGTCGATCCAAACTTCCTCGGTTGGGGACGTACAGGGGCAGACTTTGAAACTGGTTTTTGGAGTTTCAATACCATTAAACCGGGTGCTGTTCCGGGACGTAAAGGCACAACTCAAGCCCCGCATATTGCACTGATTATTTTTGCACGCGGTATCAACATTGGCTTAAACACCCGTGTCTATTTTGAAGATGAAGCGGAAGCCAATGCACAAGATCCTGTGCTGAAAGGCATTGAGTGGGCACCTCGTCGTCAGACACTTATTGCAAAACGTGAACAGCGTGATGGTGAAGTGGTGTATCGCTTTGATATTCGTATTCAAGGAGAAGACGAAACGGTCTTTTTGGATATCTAAATTTTCCAAGATTTAGTGCGAGACATCTTGAACTAATTCTAAAGATAAAAGTTTATACGTGGTGATGGTATGACCCATTTCGTTCATCCCACGTATATTTGCCATTGATGACAGAAGTCAGGCAATAGTTTGTAAATACAAGGAAATGTAATGATGAAAATCAAAAAAATTGCGATGCAACTTTGTTTAAGCAGTGCTGTTTTAGCAGCAATGCCAGCATTTGCAGCGGAAGTAGCTCAATCAAGCGTACAACACTATGTGGTGAAAAACCTCAATATTGGTGACTTACCTGTCAAAACCATTGTGCCGATTACCGCAAAAACTGCTGAACAAGCGATTGCCCAAGCAAAAGTGATTGCCAGTAATCCAAACGCAGATGTGGCTGAGTTTCGTATCGACTTATTGGAATTTTCTGCCGACACTAAAAAAGTGATGGCACTGGGCCAGCAGCTGAATCAAATTTTAAAAGACAAACCATTAATTGCCACCATTCGTACTCATAACGAAGGCGGAAAAATGACAGTGTCTGACCAAGACTATGAAAAAATTTATCGTGAATACCTGAAAAAGCCATTTATGCAATTGCTGGATATTGAAATGTTCCGTGATGCAGGCAGTGTGGCGAAATTAACCAAATTGGCGCATGACAAGAAGGTGTTGGTGATCATGTCGAATCATGATTTTGCAAAAACACCTGAGCAACAAGACATTGAAAACCGTCTGCTAAAACAAGATCAGATGGGTGCCGACATTTTGAAAATTGCGGTAATGCCAAAGTCAAAACAAGATGTCTTTACCCTCATGAATGCCACCTTGGCCGTCAGCCAAAAAAGTCAAAAACCACTATTGACCATGTCGATGGGACAGTTGGGCACCATTTCACGTGTGGCGACTGCCAACATGGGTGGCAGCCTAAGTTTCGGTATGATTGGTGAAGCTTCTGCACCGGGTCAAATTGATGTGACTCAACTCAAACAGTTGCTGAAAACTGTACAACCAACCCCTTAATGCACTGCGTTATTCATGTTCAAGGATAGAAAAGGATTTAAAATATGAAACCATCAACTTTACGTTTGACCACATTGGTTTTGAGTTTAGCGACATCAGGTTTGGCCAGTGCAGAAACTTATATTGTGGATCGCTATCAGGATGATAGTGCAAAAGGTTCACTGCGTTGGGCAATTGAACAATCCAATGCCAATACGGCGCAAGAAAATGAAATTCACATCCAAGCTGTGGGGCAAGCCCCCTATGCAATTAAACTGAATCAGCCTTTACCGCCAATTAAGTCTTCAGTGAAGATCATCGGGACGCAATGGGACAAAACAGGCGAGTTTATTGCGATTGATGGTTCAAACTATATTAAAGGTGAAGGTGCGAAAGCCTGCCCAGGGGCAAATCCTGAACAGTATGGCACCAATGTCCGTACCATGACTTTACCGGGTCTGGTTCTGCAAGATGTGAATGGTGTGACGCTAAAAGGTCTCGATATTCACCGTTTTTGTATTGGTGTATTGGTCAACCGTTCAAGCAATAACTTGATTCAACATAACCGTATCAGTAATAACTACGGTGGTTCAGGCGTGATGTTAACGGGTGATGATGGTAAGGGCAATCCAACCTCGACCACCACCAATAACAACAAAGTTTTGAATAACTTATTTGTAGATAATGGCGATGGTCTTGAGCTGACGCGTGGTGCGGCATTTAACCTTGTCGCTAATAACCTATTTACTTCAACCAAAGCCAATCCAGAGCCGTCACAAGGAATTGAAATCCTGTGGGGTAATGACAATGCAGTAGTCGGGAATAAATTTGAAAATTACTCTGATGGTTTGCAAATCAACTGGGGTAAGCGCAACTACATCGCTTATAACGAACTGACCAACAACTCAATTGGCTTCAACCTCACTGGTGATGGCAACATTTTTGACAGCAATAAAGTTCATGCTAACCGTTTAGGGATAGCCATTCGTTCAGAAAAAGATGCCAATGCCCGCACAACCTTGACCCAAAACTTAATTTGGGACAATGGCAAAGATATTAAGCGCTGTGAGGCGGGTGGTTCGTGCGTACCCAATCAACGTTTAGGTGCCATTGTGTTTGCTGTGCCTGCGCTAGAACATGCTGGCTTTGTCGGTTCTCGTGGGGGTGGTGTGGTCATTGAAGCAGCGAAACTGCAAAAAACCTGTAGCCAGCCAAATGAACAGGGTTGTAATGCGATACCCAACCAAAATATCCAAGCGCCACGTTTGAGTTATAGCAAAGGTCAGGTTATGGCTGAAGTACAAGCACAACCAAATCAACGTTACCAAGTTGAATTCTTTGCCAATCGTCAAGCGAAGAGTCAAGAAGCAGAGCAGTATTTAGGTACTCAAGTGGTGACAACCGATGCGCAAGGTCAGGGTCAAGCAACTTGGAAGGTATTGAATGGGGCTGCAAGTGTGACAGCGAATGTGACTGATCATTTGGGTGCGACCTCTGAATTGAGTCCAGCAGTTCGCATTAAATAATAAAAACCGCATGGAAAGCTCGGTTGAGCTTTCCTCACAAAAAAGGATGTTTGGTTATGCAACAACTCTTAAAACTAGGCACATTATCTTTGGCGCTTTTAACTTGCCAATTGGCGTCAGCCAATGAATTTTACTCGGCAGACCGTCAATGGTTATTCGGCGATTGGAACGGTGAACGGAAGCAACTGGAAGATCAAGGTTATAAATTTACAGCTTCGATTATGAGCCAAGCAGCGACCAATTTGGCTGGTGGTTATAACGATGACCGAAGTTTTGACAATGCTGCACAGTTGACCTTAGGTGCCAATTTTGATTTAAACAAAATTGCAGGTTGGGAAAATACCACAGCAGGCTTAATGATTACCAAACGTGATGGTAATTCATTAACTTTAGCGCGAATTAAAGATCCACGTGCCAGCACCTTGGGGAATACTCAAGAAATTTATGGACGTGGCAAGATCTGGCGCTTAACCCAAGCATGGATTAAAACAGGATTTGATGATAACCGTGTCCAATTTAAGATTGGTCGTATGGGCATGTCCGATGATTTTAACAGCTCGCAATGTGAGTTTCAGAACTTACTTTTGTGTGGTGGACAGTTAGGCAAATCTATCGGTTCGATTTGGTATAACTGGCCTGTCAGCTTATGGGGTACCAATGTGAAATACCAATTTGCACCAGACTGGTCACTTGGTGTTGGGGTCTATGAAGTTAATCCTGACAATGTCAAAACAGATTCGGACAGTGATGGTTTTAACCTCGATATGGACAATGTCGAAGGGGCCACCATTCCAGTTGAACTGGCATGGAAACCAAAACTTGCCACATTTAATGGTTTACCGGGCGAATATAAACTCGGCGCACTGTATTCCACAGCAGAAGCTAAAGATGTGGGGACATCAGGAGAAATCCACGATGGCAAATATAGTTTCTGGTTGAATGCTCAACAACAACTAACCCAACATGGGGCTGATCCTAAACGTGGTTTATATATCAGTTTCAATGGGGTCATCAATGACCGAGATACGACCGCTGTAGAAAGTACGCAGCAGTTGGCACTTTGGTATAAAGGCCCTTTTGACAGTCGCCCTAATGACTCGATTGGCTTTGGTTTAGCCAACTATGTGGTGAATAGCCGTGTGACGGATAAACAAATCGCCACCAACGAAGGCCGTGGTTATTACAGTTATGACGCGCTCGCCAGCGATTATGTCCCAATTCAACATGACGAACTCAATGTTGAGTTGAACTATACCTACCAATGGTCTCCTGCGGTGATGCTCAGACCCAACTTGCAATATATCTATCAACCTTCTGGGGTGAAAGAAGTAGATGACGCATGGGTGGCGGGCCTTAGCGTTAAGGTGAATTTTTAATCGTATTTGAAGTGGAAGAGTGTTTAAAATATCAGTGATGTGATTGCTGAATTTAAATACTCTTTTTTTCGTTGCTGAAGCAAACTAATTGTGGATGCTCAAAAGTTTGGATGTGGTGTGAATGATGCTCAGAACAAAGTGGGAGTGGTCATTTAAAACACAGCATTTGGAGTAAAAAGTATGTCCGAAGCGCAATCTCAACCCATATTTAAAATATGGTGCTTTATATTAGGCTTGGCTTTATTGCTGACTGGCTTATTTTATTTAATCGGTGGTGGAAAACTGATTAGTCTAGGGGGTTCATGGTACTTCCTGATTGCAGGCTTATTGACCACCATTTCCGCAATCTTTATTTTTAGAAAAAAAGCATTGGGTGTTTGGATCTTTGCCTTGGTTTTTCTTGGAACCGTGGTCTGGGCACTGTTTGATGCAGGTTGGGATTTTTGGGCACTCCATTCACGGTTAATGTTTCCTGCGGGTTTATTTGCCGCACTGTGTTTTACTTTACCTGCTATTCGTAAGTACCAATTTCAAATTGCGCCTTCAGCACCTGCTTATGCCTTAGGTGGTTTGACGGTGTTAGGTATGCTGGGTGGTTTATATGGCATGTTTATTCCACATCCAACGGTAAAAGCCAGTGGTGAAGAGCTCCCTCTAGTGCCTGTAACGGCTCAAACCCAACAAGTGAATTGGTCGCACTATGGTAATGATGCTGGTGGAAGTCGTTTTGCTGCGTTGGATCAGATCAACCGAAATAATGTGTCTAAGTTAAAGGAAGCATGGCGCTTTCAAACAGGCGATATGACCACAGGTACGGGTAATGGCGCAGAAGACCAGCTCACGCCTTTGCAGGTCGGTGATAAAGTCTTTTTATGTACACCGCATAACAACATTATTGCTTTAGATGCAGACACAGGTAAACAAATCTGGAAGGCTGAAGTGAACTCTAAAGCGGATGCTTGGGAGCGTTGCCGTGGTGTGGGTTACTTTGACTCGACTCAAGCCTTGGTACAACCGACTTTAGCAGGTGCAAGTGCAGTTACAGCGGTAGCAAATAATACCGCATGTCCACGTCGTGTTTATACCAATACACCTGATGGTCGTTTAATTGCAGTCAATGCCGATACAGGCGAACGCTGTAAAGACTTTGGTGTCGATGGAACGGTGAACTTACTGGAAGGTCTAGGTGCGGGCACGCAAGCGCCTCGTTTTGAAGTGACCTCGGCACCAACCATTGCAGGCACCAGCATCATTGTCGGGAGTCGTATTGCTGATAACTTTGCAGCGGATATGCCAGGTGGTGTGATTCGTGCGTATGACGTGATTACTGGGCAACTGCGTTGGGCTTTTGATCCACGTAACCCAAATCCAAACTATGTCCTGAAACCGGGGGAAATCTATAAACGTAGTTCGGCTAACTCTTGGGCGGCAATGTCCTACGACCCGCAAATGAACACGGTGTTCTTACCGATGGGGAGTTCATCGGTCGATGTTTGGGGCGGAAACCGTCAACCTGTAGATCATAAGTACAATTCTTCCGTTTTGGCTTTAGATGCAACCACAGGTCAAGAGAAGTGGGTTTATCAAACCGTTCACAACGACCTTTGGGACTTCGATTTACCCATGCAGCCAAGCTTGGTCGACTTTCCAATGCAAAATGGGCAAACCAAACCTGCTGTCGTCATTGGCACCAAGTCAGGTCAGTTCTTTGTACTTGACCGTGTGACAGGCAAGCCTTTAACCAAAGTGGTTGAGCAACCTGTAAAAGCTGCAGATATCCCTGATGAGCAATACAGTGCAACTCAGCCGCGTTCAGTTGAAATGCCACAGATTGGCAATCAAACTTTGACTGAATCGGACATGTGGGGTGCAACGCCATTTGACCAGTTGATGTGTCGTATCAACTTTAAATCAATGCGCTATGACGGTCTCTTTACAGCACCGGGTTCTGATGTATCTTTAAGTTTTCCAGGTTCGTTGGGTGGGATGAACTGGGGCAGTATCGCATTTGACCCAACGCATCGTTATATGTTTGTCAACGACATGCGCCTAGGTTTGTGGATTCAGCTGATTAAACAAACACCTGAAGATTTAAAACTTGAAGCCAGTGGCGGAGAGAAGGTCAACACAGGTATGGGCGCAGTGCCAATGAAAGGTACACCGTATAAAGTGAATAAAAACCGCTTTATGTCAGTACTGGGTATTCCATGCCAAAAACCACCTTTCGGAACCATGACGGCGATTGATATGAAAACCCGTCAAGTGGCTTGGCAGGTGCCTTTAGGTACGGTTGAAGATACTGGCCCAATGGGCATTAAAATGGGCTTAAAAGCGCCGATAGGTATGCCAACCATTGGTGGCCCAATGGCGACGCAAGGTGGTTTAGTGTTCTTTGCTGCAACACAAGACTTCTATTTACGTGCTTTCAATTCATCAAATGGTGAAGAGTTATGGAAAGCGCGTTTACCTGTGGGTAGCCAAGGTACACCGATGAGCTACATTTCTCCAAAAACAGGCAAGCAATATGTGGTCATTTCCGCAGGTGGAGCACGTCAGTCGCCTGATCATGGCGATTATGTGATTGCGTATAGCTTAGCCGATTAAAACGTTTTATTGTATGGGAAGCCTGTCGAGATGATAGGCTTCCCATTTTTATGGTAATAACAAGCAAGGAAATATTGTGCGATTAACTTATTTGATGCATACGCCTTTTAAACAAGCCTTATTGACTGCAGTTATTTTACAAACGATGCATGCCTATGCAGAAACGACAGAATATCAACTTCCTATTATCACTGTCCAAGCGGTACATACCGATAGCGAGTTGTTATCGACTTCTGCATCTATTCAAAAAGTCCAAGCGGCTACAGTACAAAACAATGCCAATGTAAACTTATCCGAAGTCCTACAAGGGGTTGCAGGCTTACAAATCAATAACCGTGAAAACTATGCGCAAGACTTACAGATTTCGATGCGTGGCTTTGGCGCTCGTTCGACTTTTGGTGTACGTGGAATACGGATGTATGTCGATGGTATTCCTGCGACCATGCCTGATGGCCAAGGGCAAAGTTCCAATATTGACCTCAATAGTTTAGATCACATCGAAGTACTGACAGGGCCATTTTCATCTTTATATGGCAACTCATCAGGGGGAACCATCTTAGCTGAGACCAAAGAAGGACAAGGGAAAGACTCAATTCAAGTGGGACTCAATGCAGGCAGCCACCATAAGCAACAAGCCAATATCCAATTACAAGGGGGTTCCAAACAGGCCAATCAGCCCGCTTATGTGATTAGTTCTTCTTATTTTGATACCGATGGTTTTCGAGACCATAGTGCAGCACAAAAAGTACTGAATAATGCCAAACTGACATGGAACTTAGAGGATGGCAGTAAAATCAACTGGGTCACCAACTATGTCAAAATCCATGCAGATGACCCAATGGGGTTAGAGCGTAAGGATTGGCAAGCAAACCCAAAACAAATCGCTCCTTATGTAAAAAATATGGAGTTTAACGCGCGCAAAGATATTGAACAAACTCAAACAGGTGTGACTTGGTTTAAACCGATTAATGATAAAAATGAACTCTATGCCATGGCATATTTAGGCAACCGCCAAGTCACTCAATATCAGGCAATTCCTAATGGAGCTACCTCCCAGAAGCTACCTACTCATGCCGGTGCTGTGATTGATTTCGAGCGTAATTATTATGGTGCTGATTTCCGTTGGACAGGTAAAGAATTATTACCGAATACTACATTTAGTGCTGGTATTGCTTTAGACAATATGGATGAAGACCGTCAAGGCTATAATAATTTTGTAATGGTAAATGGTAAAGAATCTTATGGTGTGAAAGGTGATTTACGCCGTAATGAAAATAATACCTTATGGAATTTAGATCCGTATGTGCAGGCCTCATGGCAGTTCTTACCCACGTGGCATCTTGATACAGGCTTACGCTATAGCAATGTGCATTATGAGTCGGAAGACCATTACATTGTAGCTGGCAATGGTGATGACAGTGGTTCAACGGATTATCAAAAACTATTGCCATCTGTGGCTTTAGGCTGGGAAATTTTACCTGAACTCTATGCTTATGCCAGTTATGGCAAAGGCTTTGAAACCCCAACCTTTACCGAAATGGCTTATCCTACATTGGCCACATCGGGAATTAATTTCGATTTAAAACCTGCAAGTAGTGATACCTATGAGCTTGGGTTAAAGTCTCAAAATGCATTTGGTCTGTTTACATTGGCTGTTTTCAATACTGTCACTAAAAATGACATTGTGCCTGATGATGCCAATGCGGGACGCAATACATTTCGTAATGCAGAACAAACCTTACGACAAGGCGCTGAGCTGGCTTGGCAACATCAGCTTTGGCAGGATTTAAAACTTAGTGCAAGCTATAGTTATTTAGATGCCACTTTTGATGCCGATATTGCAGCAACTAGCACCAAACCTTTGATTGAAAAAGGGACATATATTCCCGGAATTGCCAAAAACCAAGTGTTCACCCGTATTGCATGGCAACCTGAGCAAGGCTTTCAAGCAGGCTTAGAAGCACGCTATATGGATAAAATTTATGTCGATGATATCAACTCAGATACGGCACCAAGTTATACCGTTGTGGCTGCAAATGTCGGCTACTTATGGGTAAACCGTGACTGGAAAGTAAACAGCTATGCCCGAGTCGATAACCTGTTTGACCGTAACTATGTTGGTTCAGTGATTGTGAATGACAGCAATAGTCGTTTCTTTGAACCTGCCGATGGTCGAAACTTTAGCGTTGGCATGAGTGTGACTAAAGCCTTTTAATGGAAATGGTTTGGCTAGGCAAAAAATACGGCATAGCCAAACCAGATGAATTGCGCCATACGACTGCAATATAACGCTTTTGTATGGGCACTTAGTCTATTTATGAATTGCTTTGATATTCCTGAATCACTTCCAGTGCAGCGCGGAACGCCTCTTGAGTTGCAGGTGCGCCGCAATAAGGCAAACTGTGCAGAAGGACTTCTTGAATTTCTTCAACCGTTGCACCGTTATTTAGCGCACCACGAACATGGCCTTTGAGTTCTGTTGGACTCTTTTGTGCCGTCAAAAATGCAATGGTAATTAACGAGCGATATTTACGTGGTAAAACACCTTCACGTTGCCATGTTGAGCCCCAAGCATGTTCATTAATCCAGTCCTGCATCACATTGATGTAAATGCTAAATACATTTTAATTATCAATATCTTATGCATTTTATTATAAATTACAGTATCTTAATTTAATAAACTACTTGCTGATTAATAGCGATTAATACAGATTAACGAGTATTAAAGCTTATCGAATTACGCCATAATTTACGCCATCTGAGAAATACATTAAATGGCGTAAAAATGGGAACAATTACACAGCGCAAAAGCGTCAGCGGTGCTATCCGTTATCGTGCTGAAATACGCATTAAACGTGCTGGCCTACCAGAATACAAGGAAAGTAAAACTTTCGGAACCATGCGCACTGCATCAAACTGGCTCAACAAGCGCGAGCAGGAGATAGCAGATAATCCTGATATTTTGCTTGGTATTAGTAATAAGTCAATGACGATTGCTGCTGCTATTGAAAAATATAAAGAAGAAGTGGGTGATGAATTTGGTCGTACAAAAAACAGGTCGCTTGATTTAATTGCAAAACTACCTATTGCTAAGGTTTATCTAGAGCAAATCAATGCCACCCATGTTTCTGAACACGTAGCTCTACGAAAGAAAGGTTATAGCAAACTAGGTCTTGATCCTGTCTTGCCATCAACAATCTTAAATGAGCTGCAAAACATTAAATCCATCTTGACCCATGCATCCGTGATGTGGCGCATTAATGTTAATTTAAATGAATTTAACAATGCCTGCCTACAACTAAGAAGGACTCGGCAGATCAAGAAATCAGAAAAGCGGGATCGACTGCTATCAAATACCGAATTAAAAAACTTGTTGCTGCACTATCTTGATAAATGGAATCGTGGACGTACAGCATACCCAATGCACCTAATAGTTCTATTCGCTATTTTTTCATGCAGGCGACAAGCAGAGATAACCCGGATCCAATTAAGCGATTACGACATAGAACATCAATCATGGATGGTTCGAGATTTAAAAAACCCCAATGGCTCAAAAGGAAACCATAAGCATTTTAACGTGCTTCCAGAGTGTCAAAAAATCATTGAACTTTTAATGCGAGATGACACAAGAGCAAGAATGCTAAAGATGGGCGGTGATAGTGATTTACTTGTACCACTATCTGCCATTTCCATAGCATCTGAATTTAATCAGTCCTGCCATATTTTAGGCATGAGTGACTTTAGGTTTCATGATTTAAGGCATGAGGGAGCAACACGACTTGCTGAAAATGGATTGACTATTCCAAAAATTCAGCAAGTAACTTTGCATGACACATGGAGTAGCCTTGAGCGATATGTGTCGGTGAAAAAGAGGGTGAACATTTTGCAATTAGATGACCTGCTACAGATCATTGGTGAAATGTAGCAAAGTCTTTTGATG
>NZ_QKVN01000051.1:0-18954 GCF_003231195.1 Acinetobacter sp. WCHAc060042 | reverse complement strand
AAGGACCAATTGGTTGTACGGTAGATTTTAGTTGCAGGCTTCTTCATCTGGAAATTATATTCTGAGGAAGCCTTCAAGAATAGCTTTGTGCAACAAAGCCGATGAATCAATCAGGTGAGATTGTGAACTCAGTTTTATCTAATGGACATACAGCAGACATCAAAATGGTTAAACAGTTGGTAGAAGGATTAAAAGCAAAGCTTTATGCTGATCGTGGCTATATTAGTCATGAACTGGAAGCTAGGCTTAAAGAACAAGATATTAATTTAATTACATATCATCGTAAAAACATGCAGGCAGTTCAATTGTCAAAAGAAGATGAATATTACCTAAAGCAGCGCAACAAAATAGAAACGTTATTTAGTTTACTCAAAGGGAAATATAATTTGGTAACAAGTAACGCTAGAAGTGTTGAAAGCTATTTAGCTGGTATTTATGCCTCTTTATGTGCCTATCAATTGACCCATCGAAATAAGCCAACAATTCAATTTATGGAATCATTGGCTTAAACAGAATTCGGGTTATTAATAATCTAACGAATTAAATATTATTTCGATTCAAAGGCAGAAAATGAAATTTTTCAAACTTATCGCTATTACTTTTGGGTTGGTCTTTTCCATAGAAATCTTAGCGAATCCAACGTTCTCAGATGATTTATTAAGAGAAGCTGAAAATGGTGATGTGTTGGCACAATATAACCTTGGATGGATGTATGACAATGGTGAAGGTGTTATACAGAATTATGAAAAAGCATTTGAGTGGTATAGCAGGGCAGCTAATCAAGGGTTTGCAATGGCACAATATAATCTTGGACTGCTGTATCAGAATGGTCAAGGTGTAGAAAAAGATGATCAAAAAGCATTTGGACTATACAGTTTAGTAGCTAATCAAGGATTTGCGATGGCACAAAATACCCTTGGGTTGATGTATTATCGCGGTCAGGGTGTAGCGCAAGATAATAAAAAGGCATTTGAGTGGTATGAAAAATCAGCTATACAGGGAGATGATCTAGCACAGACTAACCTTGCCTTGATGTATGACAATGGCGAAGGTGTTGTACAAAATTATGAAAAAGCATTTGAATGGTATAGCAAGGCGGCTAATCAAGGTAATGCTCAGGCACAGTATAATCTTGGATCACTGTATCAGAATGGTCAAGGTATAGGAAAAGATGATAAAAAGGCACTTGAGTGGTATAGAAAAGCCACTAATAATGGGCACTCACAAGCGAAATTAGTGCTTGCAGAACTTTAAGTTATTCTAAAATTAACATAATGCACGTTATACGAAATAAAAATGTTAGAACCCATTTAAAGTGTCTATATTCTCACCAATAAAAATGTCTAGTTTATGATGGTTTTTATCACCATGGACTGGATATAAATATAGATGCTGATCACTATGTCTGACAAAGAAATTCAACGGCTTGCAGTTCTGCAAGACGTTCGAGATCATCGTATTACCCAGGTCCGTGCTGCTGAAATCCTAAATCTTTCCACCCGTCAAATTACCCGGTTATTGCAGAAGCTCAATCAAGATGGTATCTCAGGTATGGCACATGCCAGTCGTGGTCAACCTGGCCATCGTCGCCATGATGACTTGTTAAAATCAAAGTGCCTTTCCATTATTGCTGAACATTTACTGGGCTTTGGACCCACCTTGGCGCATGAGAAGCTCAACAGCATGTTTGACCTGAATATCCCGGTAGAAACGCTTCGGCGCTGGATGACGGCCAATGACCTGTGGATTCCGCGATCCAAGCGCCTGAAGCGTCCATATCAGCCACGTTATAACCGGGATTGCTTCGGTGAACTGATCCAAATTGATGGCTCATATCATGACTGGTTTGAAGGTCGAGCTGCAAAATGCTGCTTGTTGGTTTATATCGATGATGCCACTGGAAAGCTGTTGCATCTGCGCTTTTGTGAGGCTGAAACGACCTTTGACTACATGCTTTCAACCCGAGCCTACATTGAACAATACGGCAAACCTCTAGCCTTTTATAGTGACAAGCATTCGGTATTCAGAGTTAATCAGAAATCCAGGCAAGACAGCCAGATTACGCAATTTGGGCGGATTCTGAATAATTTGAACATCGATATTATCTTTGCCAACTCACCCCAAGCCAAAGGTCGTGTGGAACGTACCAACAGAACCCTTCAGGACCGTCTGATCAAAGAGATGCGCCTGGAAGGCATCGGTTCGATTGCAGAGGCCAATATATGGTTACCCTGCTTTATTGAGCAGTTCAATCAGAAGTTCGCCAAATGTGCGCGAAACTCAAAGAACCTGCATCGGCCATTAACCGAATCTGATCTTGAACTGGATGATATTTTTACCTGGCAGGAACCGCGTAAGGTCACCAAGAATCTGACCCTGACCTATGACAAGTGTATTTATATGCTTGAACCGACAGAGCTGAATCATAAGCTTGTTGGGCAATACATTTCATTTCTGGAGTACCCGGATGGTACTGTGGCAATCATGCATGAAGGACGGAAGATCAACTATAGCGTCTTCAATAAACTGGCTGGACTACAGCAGAATGAAGTGGTTGAGAATAAAAGATTAGGTTCGGTCCTGGCCCATATCCAGCAGCAACATGAGGAATTGGAGAAACAGAATAAACGTTCCCGCCTCAAGAAAAGTATGCCGAGTCGTAAAGCTCAGAAAGTTGTTATTGAACAAAGAAATTTAAATCCTGTGCTTGACTCTTGTAGTTAAAAACAGGACATTTTAAATGGTTTATCGCATAGACATTTTAATTGGTGAATAACAAAAAAAGGAAGGAAAGGCTGTGGGAGATTTTTTAATATTTATTGGACTAATCATCAGTATTGTAGGGACGTTTATTGGTCCTCATGTATTTCGTGAAAAAGTAAATAATCATATGGATGCAAAGGCAGCAAGCTTCTTAGGAATGTTACCTGGTGTCTTAGTTATGTTTGTTGGTTCTTTCTTTAAATAAAAACCCTATAGCCATCAAGTATATCTTTAGAGTGAATAGCCACCGATTTTGTAGACACCTTTTAGTTAGTGGTTGGACTACCACCACTCTCCTAGACAAACTTCGTCTATTCTTAAGACCTTTTTAGTAGGAAGCTATGTATTCATAGCTAGGTTCATGGACCAAATATTTTATAAATTGTTGTTTTAGCAACCTAAGTATTTAAATTTATTGTTTATTAAAAATAAATTTAATTGTGAACTAGATTCTAGGTGAACATAAGCAGCTGTTAGCTATTGGAAAAGATAAGTTTTACAACATGGTTAATGCAGGAGATATCCAGCAACCAGTTAGACTCTCTAATAAGGATGTGTTCTAGTATTCCTCCTACGTTAAGAATAAAGTTGAGGAGCATAAGCCTAAATCTGATATAGTAGCCCACAATTTAGTGGGCATTTTATTCCTAATTTTCACCCTACCTCATCCAAAACGGGTACTTAAACGGGTAATCAGGAAACCACATCAGAATTAATTGATATATTTTAGTAGGTTATAATGAAAATCGTCATCTTGAATAAACCCTATGACGTCCTCTCCCAGTTCCGTAAAGATGAAGCACATATGACGATGTCTGACTTTGTCAGCGACTCGACTTTGCGCTTGGCTGGCCGTTTGGATATGGACTCTGAAGGCTTAGTATTTTTAACTGACCATGGTGGTTTAAACCAATACATTACCAACCCTGCCAATAAAAAATTTAAAACCTATTTGGTTCAGGTCGATGGTGATGTCACTGAAGAAGCCCTTGAGCAGTTGCGTAAAGGTGTGGAACTTAAAGATGGTATGACTTTACCTGCTGAAGCATCTAAAGTTGAACAACCTGAATGGTTATGGGAACGTGATCCTCCTGTACGTTTTCGTGCATCCGTGCCGACATCTTGGGTTGAAATTTCAATTTGTGAAGGCCGTAACCGCCAAGTACGTCGTATGACTGCTGCTGTAGGTTTTCCTACTTTACGTTTAATCCGTACTAAAATTGGTGCAATTGATTTGGTTCAAATGGGTTTACAACCAGGCGAAACCAAAGAAATCGAGCCACTTCTATACCCTGACTTTCAAAACATTCCTGCTGAAGAACCTTACCGTTCACGCTCTTATGTAAAAAAACCGGGTGGTACAGGCGGTAAGCCTATGGTTCGTAAGAACAAAGATGGTTCTGTGAAAAAGTCAGGTACAAAGCGTATTTGGCAAATGGACGAAAGCGAGAAGCCAAAACGTAAAACCAATGGTACTACTCGCCCCAATACGAAAGCGCCACGTGGTCGTGGACGTAATGGTCGTTAAGATTTGATTGTTTTAAAGCCCACGAAAGTGGGCTTTTATATATCTAGATCTTTATAAATTTTATCTATCTCATCAAGTGAAAAATATCTTTTAATCTGCTCCCAATCATTCTCAGCTTTATAAAATCCAGAAAAGATAATCGGCTCATTTCTTTCAATAGATTTTTCTTTAGAAATATGAATCGAGTTTAGCTTATAGAAATAAGGCTCTCTACACGTAATTTCAGCGACCTTATCAAAATAACCTGGGTCTATATTCCAACCATAACCATTGTAGTCAATACATGACTTGTCTAAAATTTTTATTTCCGCTTTATATTTCTTAGCATCCTTATATAAATCTTCAACTTTAATATAATCAAATTCATAAGAATTTGGTTTTAATATTATTTGATAATATTTAATACCTCTGCCTTTTAAAACCTGCATGACCTGCTCTTGACACACTTGAGATAAATGATCGGGCAATTTTTCATTATCTTCATACAAATCTTGCCATTTTTTCGGCATTCTTAAACCAAAATAAATTGCTTTTACTGCCCTAAAGTCATATTCAACTTTACCAAAATAATCCATGATTACTCTTATTTCATCTTCATGCTGCCATCTTTTTGATTTTGATCCAGATGTAAGCTGTAAAATTTTAATGACATCACTCTGAACACCAATCAAGTCATCGAAGGTAATTTGAGGAATACTACGCTCATATATAACATCAAAAGAGCCAGCAATTTTGGTCAATTCACCTAATTGCTCTAAATCATATTCGATACAGAAACCTGTATGAGAGTTTGCATAATATGCCCAAAGGAGCTCATCTAAAACTGTCTTACTTAGAGAATAAATACCCACATTTTCTTGTATTTGTGTAAATAAAGTAAAAAACTTTCAGAAAGCGTTT
This sequence comes from Acinetobacter sp. WCHAc060042, assembly GCF_003231195.1. Lineage (NCBI taxonomy): Bacteria > Pseudomonadati > Pseudomonadota > Gammaproteobacteria > Moraxellales > Moraxellaceae > Acinetobacter > Acinetobacter sp. WCHAc060042. Next base: position 13,763 of record NZ_QKVN01000051.1, on the reverse strand, counting down.
TTGTAGAAACAGAACTCATGCTAGCTAGCTGTGCTAAAGTTTGTTCAATACCTACTACATCAAATAAATTTTCACACGGATCATTAAGTTTAGATGGATGCGGAGCATAAAAATAATCTTGTCCTAACGACTCTAAATCACGTTTTGAGCCATATCTATATTTATAAACTTTCATCTACTTTTTCTTCTTTAAATCCATACTCAGTACGTTTTGCATTTATTATATATTTATTAAAAAAAAGCCGATGTTTTCACATCGGCTTTTTTTACTTCATCGGCAAATTTACTAATTTAGTTTTGACTTAGACCGCTTCAAGTACTGCATTCAAAGTCGTGCTTGGACGCATTACAGCATTTACTTTAGCTGTATCTACAGCATAGTAACCACCGATGTCCGCAGCTTGACCCTGAACTTGAGAAAGCTCAGCAACAATCTTATCTTCCTTTTCAGCAAGCGCTTTTGCAAGAGGAGCGAACTTCGCTTTCAAGTCAGCATCTTCGTCTTGGGCTGCTAAAGCTTCAGCCCAGAACTTCGCTAAGTAGAAATGACTGCCACGGTTATCAATCTCACCAGTACGGCGTGATGGAGACTTATCATTATCCAGTAACTGGCCTGTCGCTTGGTCTAAAGTCTTCGCAAGAAGTTTTGCTTTCGCATTATCTTCTTTAATACCCATCTCTTCTAGAGATACAGCAAGTGCCAAGAATTCACCTAAAGAATCCCAACGTAAGTGGTTTTCTTCAACAAGCTGCTGTACGTGTTTAGGCGCTGAACCACCAGCACCAGTTTCGTACATACCACCGCCCGCCATAAGCGGAACGATAGACAACATCTTCGCAGATGTACCAAGCTCCATAATTGGGAACAAATCAGTGAGGTAGTCACGCAGAATGTTACCCGTTACAGAAATCGTATCTAGACCACGTGCAACACGTTCAAGTGTATAACGCATCGCGCGGACTTGAGACATAATTTCAATGTCTAAACCAGTTGTGTCATGATCTTTCAAATACGTTTGTACTTTCTTGATCAGTTCATTTTCGTGTGGACGGTATGGGTCAAGCCAGAAGATCGCAGGCATACCTGAGTTACGCGCACGTGTTACTGCCAGTTTCACCCAGTCACGGATTGGTGCATCTTTCACCTGACACATACGCCAGATGTCACCCTCTTCCACGTTCTGAGACATCAACACTTCGCCAGTTTCTAAGTCAGTGATGTTTGCAACACCTGCCTCAGAGATTTCAAAGGTCTTGTCGTGTGAACCGTATTCTTCCGCTTTTTGCGCCATCAAACCAACGTTCGGCACTGTACCCATAGTACGTGGGTCAAAGTTACCATTCCACTTACAGAAATTGATCATTTCTTGGTAGATACGTGCGAAAGTTGACTCAGGCATGACTGCTTTACAGTCATAAGGTTTGCCGTCAGCGCCCCACATTTTACCGCCACCACGGATCATTGCAGGCATAGAAGCATCTACAATTACGTCGTTTGGTGAATGGAAGTTCGTGATGCCTTTCGCAGAATCAACCATTGCAAGTGCTGGACGGTGTTCTTGGCAAGCATGTAAGTCTTCGATGATTTCTTCACGTAACGATGTCGGTAAAGTTGCGATCTTCTCGTAAAGACCCGCCATACCGTTGTTAACGTTAATACCTAGCTCATCAAACAATTTACCGTGTTTTTCAAAAGCATCTTTGTAGTAAATTTTCACACAGTGACCGAAAACGATCGGGTGTGAAACTTTCATCATGGTTGCTTTCACGTGTAAAGAGAACAAAATGCCTGCTTCTTTACAATCATCAAGTTCTTTTTCATAGAAATCGCAAAGCGCTTTCTTGCTCATAAACATTGAATCAATGATTTCGCCATCTTGAAGCGCAACTTTTGGCTTAAGAACGATGGTTTCACCAGACTTTGTCGCGAGTTCCATTTTCACATTGCGGGCACGGTCTAAAGTCATTGATTTTTCACCATGGTAGAAGTCACCTTCATCCATGTGAGAAACGTGAGTTTGAGACCATTGCTTCCACTCGCTCATGGAGTGCGGGTGTTTTTTCGCATAGTTCTTAACAGCAGCAGGCGCACGACGGTCAGAGTTACCTTCACGTAATACTGGGTTCACTGCTGAACCAAGACATTTACCATAGCGTGCTTTAAGCGCTTTTTCGTCTTCAGTAGTAGGGTTTTCTGGGTAATCAGGAATCGCGTAGCCTTTTGATTGAAGCTCTTTGATACATGCTGTTAGCTGAGCAACAGAGGCACTAATATTTGGCAGTTTGATGATATTAGTATCAGGATCTTGTGTAAGACGACCAAGTTCTGCAAGATTGTCTGGAACTTTTTGTTCTTCTTTTAGGTATTCAGAAAATTCTGCGAGAACACGTGCGGCAACAGAGATATCAGTTTTAACGATCTCTACACCAGCAGGTTTAGTAAAGGTCTCAATGATCGGCAGTAGCGAGTAAGTCGCTAGCAATGGCGCCTCGTCGGTCAGTGTGTAAATGATGGTTGACTTTCCACCAGCCATATATAGCCCCTTGCGTTAGATTGAGTTTTTTAGGGTGATGAGCTTCTGGCTCAGCCCCTGCGAACCGATGTGCTTGAATAAAACCCTGAAAGTATCGGCTTTCATTGCTTTTCAGTCAACGTAATATCCTGTGATAACGACATTTCGAAAAAAAATGATGCTGAATATTTACTCTAATCCTTCCTGTTTTCCGCAAACGCTCTACAATCTTCTGGCAAATTGACAACAAGATCCCTAAAACAGTGCGAATTTAGAGAAAAATAGAATCACTTGCTTCATTATGGAGCGTAGACTCGCAAACTCGATGAAGAAAAAAGCCAAAAATTTATTTCTTATTAAACGAATTTTACATTTTTAAACCTATGATTTTTATGACTTTGGTTAAACTTAATACTTTTATGCAACATTAAGGATCAATTAGATGATGAAAATACTCCTTCCTCTCATTGGACTTGGTTTTTCTTCATTATGTTTTGCACAGAACCCATTAAGTGTACACGTACTGAATTTAGAAAATGGTTTACCATCAGCTAATCTCAAAGTAACGCTTGAAGCACAACAAAATGATAAATGGACTGAAATCAATTCAGCGGCAACGGATGATCAAGGCCGTATCAATGATTTATACCCTAAAGATACCAGTCTACAAAAAGGTGTCTATAAAGTTACTTTTAAAACAGGTGATTGGTTTCGTCAAAAAAATCAGCGCTCTTTTTTTCCAGAAGTGCCTGTTGTCTTTGTGATTGATGGCTCATTGGATCATTATCATATTCCGTTATTGATCAGTCCGTACGGTTATTCAACTTATCGTGGTAGTTAACATTCACAAACGAACAAATATAAAAACCGATGGCTAAACATCGGTTTTTTATCTCAACAGAATGACAAATAAAGTGGGTTAAGCATTAAAGCTTGAGCCACTTCTCTGCTTTCGCTTGATCTTCGACTTTCAATTCAACTTCGGTCAGTGCTGAACCAGCAGCTTTTACATCAAAGCTCAGCAACTCATCACGGCGGAATGCCAGAATGCTATAGGTATCGTCTTGCTTGGCATATTTTTCTACCAATTTCACCGTTGCTTTGAGACCATCAATCGCAATGATCACATCATGGGCAGAAAGACCAGCTTGAGCAGCAGCGCCATCACGACGCGCACTTTGCACCAACACACCCTCTGGCTTATCTACAAGCTTTAAACCCAACGGTAATGACTTGTCATTTTTCAGGCTATAACTTAAACCAAACTCAGGGAAAAGTTGATCCAGTGGCAACTCATCTGTGGTGTTAATTAAGTGATTGATTTGCTCAATCCAGTTATCACCCGTCAGTTCATTACACAACTCAACAATTGTACGCTCATGTACTTGTATGCCCTTTTGCGCGTTTTCATAAAGTTTACGCATAAGCGCATCTAGACTTGAACCACGTAACCGTAAACCCAAGTCTAAGCATAGCGCTACCAAACAACCTTTGTTGTAATAGCTGGTGCCTGCATTGTTCGAGTTTTCATCCTGACGGTAAAATTTCACCCATGTATCAAAACTTGACTCAGACACAGACTGAACAAAACGACCCGGATTTTGTAAATAACGATCAATCTGAGTTTTGAGTAATTTGATATATGAGGCTTGGGAAATCACACCGCTACGCAGCAAAATCAGGTCATCATAATAAGACGTGAAACCTTCAAAAATCCAAAGCAAAGAGGTATAGCCTTCTTTGTTTAAATCATAATTGACAAAGTTTTCAGGACGAATGAATTTGACCAACCATGAGTGGAAGTATTCATGACTACATAAACCTAAGAAACGTTGATAGTCTTCAGATGGCTCTTCAGGCTCATTAACTTTGGGCAAGTCTTCACGTGGACTAATCAAACTGGTTGAATTTGGATGCTCCAAACCACCATAACTATTTGCTGTAGCCATCGTCATAAAGGTGTAGTTTGCAAATGGCGCTGAACCAAACATTGAGATTTCTGTTGCGCAGATTTTTTCAATGTCTTGCTGCATACGTGCAGCATTCATGGCATGTTTGCCTGACACTACAAACTCGTGTGGAATGCCATTGGCTTCAAAAGCAAAACGAGTCTGCTCTGCCAACTCAAATGGTGCATCAATTAGCTCAGCATAGTTTTTGGCTTTTAAGGTAAAACGACCTTTAACAAGGCTTTTTGAAGCCATACCTGTCGCTAATTGGAAGTGTTTCAGCTCATCAGGAAGGAACAGTTCAACTTCAACAGCTTTATCCTCTTGACCCTCCAGACCTAAACATGCACATGCAGGATTGACATATAAACGGGTTTGATCTACATACGCACCGCGCACCGACAGATCATAAGCATATACATCATATTCAACCGTAATCAATTCATGATCGGTATTAAAAAGACGCCATTTATTCTTTTCAAATTTTTGGATTTGTAATAACCGCCCTTCTTCATCATAAGCACGAACCGATTCAATATGCTTTGAAAACTCACGAATGAGGTAACTACCCGGAATCCAAGTCGGTAATGAAAGTACCTGTGTTGGGTCTGCTACAAAACGTAAAGTCACGTGTATAAGGTGCTGACGATAATCGTCAAATTCGATCTGATAATGCAACATAATGGGCAATACAAAATAAAATGAAATGAGTTATAACTTAGCTTAGCATTATTTAAGCCAGTTTTGCGTCACAGTCACATTTGTCTGCATTTTTGACTGGTCATTGGCGAAAAAAAGGCATAGCATTTGCAGCTGTTTTCGGTTTAAAAGTCACGGAATGGCTTAGTTAGGGAATTTCATTGAAAGCTGTCATCTACTTTATCGCTACACTCTTCGCCTTGTGTTCAAGTTTCACTCAAGCCGCATTACTCAACATTGTTCCTGAAACAGTTGAAGCTCAAGCTTGGACCGTTTTTGACAGCCAATCAGGGCAAGTCATTGCAGAACACAATAGTCATGTGCAGCGTGCTCCTGCTTCACTTACCAAAATGATGGTTGCCTACATTGCACTGAAAGAAATTAATGCAGGAAAACTAAACAAAAGCGAAATTCTTACCGCGACACCTGTGGTTAGTACGGTGATGTGGGATGAGTCGCAAATGTATTTAAAACAAGGTGAACAGATTTCAGTTGATCAGCTTTTAGCGGGTTTAGTGGTGATGTCGGCCAATGATGCAGCGGTGACTTTGGCAGAACGTATTTCTGGTGATATTCCTCACTTTGTGGCACGAATGAACCAAGAAGCCAAAGCACTGGGAATGACTGAAACACATTTTCAGAACCCAGCAGGTATTACCATGCCCGAACACTATTCGACTGCACATGACTTAGCGCTGTTAGGTCAAGCCTTAGTGAATGAAACACCCGACTATTTGTACTATTCAAAACAGCAAAGTTTTAGTTATAACCAACGCTTTCACCGTGCGACCAATCTTCTGTTAAAACAAGACCCAACAGTCGATGGCTTAAAAACGGGTTATACCAAAGCAGCGGGATATAACCTAGCCCTAACAGCGAACCGCCCAACAATGAACCCTGAAAACCCAAACCGTCGTTTGGTGGTGATTGTATTAGGAACGCAAAGTGCAGCAAAACGTGCAGAGGTTGCGCACAATCTCATGAATTTGTCTTATACCTACACACGCAACGAAGTTGCGCTGAAGGATAAACAAATCATTGCGGAACTTCCCGTTGTCAAATCAACTTTGAAAATTTTCAAAGTCGAAAGCAAACAACCGAAAATTGTGACCACATCATTGTACGATCAACCTTATGCAATTGATTTACATGCCTTTGATCAAACCAATCAACGTATTATGCTCAATACAGGCAATGGTACAATCCAACCGATCGCACCTTTAGAATCGACTAAAACACATTTTAATATAGAAGTTTTACAGAACAAACTAACTGCACCACTTGCAGAAGTAATGCAACTGGCTAAAGTTCAGGTTTATCAAAATAACCAGCTTATTCAAACTTTTACTATAGAAGATGACGTACATATTGAAGAAGCCAATATTTTCCAGAGACTCATGATCTGGTTCAAAAACCTGTTTCCATTTTTATCGAGCGATGAACCTCAGGCCAAAACCTATACTCTAGGCTAGGTTTAAGACATATCTTGAGTTTTATACTTTATGTAACTTGTAAGACAATCTAATTATCATTAAATCAAGAAGATGGCATATTCAATGTCATCTTCTTTTTTTTAATAATAAAATAGGTTGTTTCATATGGCTGTACAAACAGAACAAGTGCCACACCATATTGTCATTATTGGTGGCGGTGCAGGTGGTCTAGAGTTAGCAACACAACTCGGAGACAGCTTAGGAAAATCCAAACAAGCAAAAATCACCCTTGTCGATCAAAACCTGACGCATATCTGGAAACCCTTACTCCACGAAATTGCGGCTGGTACACTCAACCCTAGTGTTGAAGAAATCAATTACTTTGCCCATGCCTCTAAACATCATTATGAGTTTGTTTTGGGTCGTTTTGTCGGCTTAGATCAAGAACATAAACAAGTAAAACTTGAAGCACGCCAATATGCCAAACAAAGCAGTGAAACCACGCAGTTTGCACTCAACTACGACAGCTTAGTCCTTGCAGTCGGTTCAACCTCTAACGACTTTGCGACCCAAGGCGCTAAACATTACTGCCATTTCCTCGACAGTCGCCAACAAGCTGAAATTTTCCAGCAAGACCTTCTACATTTGTATTTAGATGCACAAAACCGTCCCGAAACACGCGCACTCAATATTGCTATTATTGGTGCAGGTGCCACAGGAGTTGAGCTTGCTGCCGAATTGGTCCATGCGAAAAGCACCTTTTTTAAATACGGTCTCAATAAAATTGACCCAAACAAAGTGAAAGTCACCTTGATTGAGGCAGCGGATCGTCTTCTTCCCGCCCTATCCACCAAAATGGCAAATCACACCCATGCGCAATTGGAAAAGCTTGGTGTTGAAGTCCTCACCCATCACCGTGTTGCAAAATTAGACAAAGACCATATTTATTTTGCCGATGGTCAACAAATTGATGCTGATTTAAAAGTTTGGGCGGCAGGTATTAAAGCACCTCAAGTTTTAAATAGCCTTGAAAGTTTCCAAAAAGATAAGATTGGTCGCTTAATCGTCTACGCGACATTGCAAACTCGTACTGATCCCAATATTTTTGCCTTTGGAGACTGTGCGCACTGCCAACCTGCTGCCGATGAACCAGTTCTTGGCCCACGCGCCCAAGTGGCTAGTCAACAAGCGGCCTTTTTGGTTCGAGCGCTCAAAGCGCGCATTCACGGTCAGTCTTTGCCGATGTTTAAATTTTCTGACAAAGGTTCTTTGGTTTCCCTCAGCCAATATAAAGCAGTCGGCGAACTCCTTGGACAAGTCAATGTGCAAGGCGTGCTGGCAAAATCCATGTATGTTTCTTTATATCGACTCCATCAAGCGACCCTACATGGTTATACTCAAGCTGGATTAATGACCGCAAAGGATCTGATGAATAAAAAAGTCGGTCCAAAAATAAAATTGCATTGAAATCTAAAAATGTGTCCCCACTAATAAAAAAACGCCATAAGAACGTGGAAAATGCAGTTTTTTACTAAATTTAGTCTACAAAAGCTGCTTTTCACTTTATGATATACCCCTTAAATTCTAAATGAATGGACGAAAAACATGACTGCTATCGCAAATGATCACGTGGTTTCTTTCAACTACAAATTGACTAACGCAGAAGGCGAAACGCTAGACCAATCACAAGGTGAACCACTTGCATATTTGCACGGCGCAGGTAACATCATCCCAGGTTTAGAAAATGCATTGCTAGGCAAAACTGTAGGTGAAAAATTCACTGTTACTGTTCCTGCTGCTGAAGGTTATGGCGAATACAACCCTGAACTTGTTCAAGAAGTTCCAGCGCAAATGTTCCAAGGCGTTGACAACATCCAAGCGGGTATGCAGTTCCAAGCTCAAACTGATGATGGCGTTCAAATCGTCACTGTAAAAGCAGTTGAAGGCGAAAACGTAATTGTTGATGCGAACTTCCCACTTGCTGGTCAAGACTTAACTTTCGAAGTTGAAATCGTAGAAATCCGCGATGCAACTGAAGACGAATTACAGCACGGCCATGCGCACGGTGCTGGTGGTCACCATCACTAAGATTTAACACGCTTAGAAAAAAGGCGGAAGTTTAACTTCCGCCTTTTTTATTTTGAATACTTAGTCATTCGCGACGTATTTCAAAAGCGGTAAATGATTGCTGTTCTGAAGCCAGTTCTACGATGACTACATCCTTGACTAACGCATGAGTTGGCCCGACTTTAGCAAAATTCACCAGTTCGGCAACCGTACCATCATCACCCAAAAGCAATGCTTCAACTGCACCTGAATCCAGATTCAGTACATAACCCTTTAAACCTAAAGCAACAGCATGTTGTGCAAACCAACGTCGATATCCGACACCCTGAACTTTGCCCAATATAGTCAGTTTTACTGCTTTCATACCGTATGCTCTCGGTTCACAACCGTATAAATAGCCTGACTCATATGCTGTGCTTGTAAACCACGCTCACCTTGCTGAGCCAAAAGGTCGCCTGCTTGGGCATGTAAAGTCACAATTTGATGTAACGCAATGTCATCTTGCAACTGTGCTTTTAAACTGGCAATCATGCCTGCCAATACATCCCCCATTCCACCTGTCCCCATCCCCGGATTACCTGCGGTACAAATCCAAAGTTGCGTATCTAAAATCAAGCTTCCTGAACCTTTCAGCACCCATTGCCCTGCATATTTTTCTTGTAGAGCATAAACAGCTGCAATGCGGTCAGATTCTACCGCCAAAGTAGTTATACCCAGTAAAGTCGCTGCTTCTCCCGGATGCGGTGTTGCGTAGACCTGTTTACCAAGCTTTACTGGCTTTGAGGCCAAAAACCATAAGGCATCTGCATCTAGCACCACCTGTAAAGCACTGATCTGAATGAGTGGAAACCATGCCTCAAACTGCTGTTGAGCCCACGAGTCTCGTCCCAACCCCATACCCAAACTGACTGCATCCACATGTGCCAGCAATGCTTCACGTTCTTGGAGCGACATTTGGTTAATATCGCGCAGCATAATATTCGGTGCACGGGCTAAAATTGCAGTATGGTGTTTTGCATCACACACCACCGTCACCTTACCTGCACCCGCATGAAAGGCAGCTTCTGCAGCCAGCATCACTGCACCGCCCATCTGTGCATGCCCTCCAATCACGAGTACATGCCCATAACTTCCTTTATGCCCAAAGGCTTGACGCCGTTCAAGCTGCACATGCTGTGGAGCAAGTGACGCTAAAGGCTTTAATTCGCTGTCTACTGGAAGCAGTGAAATAAGCGTGACTTCCCCCGCAAAAGCCTGCCCCTGTCCAGTAAATAAACCTGCCTTTAAACCTAGAGCCGTAAAGGTATAATCAGCGACAATAGCACAAGGTAAAGCCTGCCCCGTGTTGGCCTGTAAACCACTCGGAAGATCTATGGCAATTTTTAAACCTGCTTGTCTATTGATTTTCTGAATCACTGCTTGCCAGTCTGAACTGAGTTCACGGTTTAAACCAATCCCAAACAGAGCATCAATATACGCATCATAAGCACGTTGAAAAGCAAAGCCTGTATGAATCACTATCCCCTGTTGCACAGCCGCTGCATGTGCTTGTTGCAGTGATGTAGATGCACCCAAAGCCGCTGCATAAATTTCAACATCATAACCTTGCGCCGCCAAATACGATGCAATCAAGTAACCGTCACCAGCATTGTTACCTTGACCACAACATACTGCGATGCTTTTGACATGCTGCTGTTTAAGCCTAGGCAGCATATGTTCAGTTGTTGACCATGCGACTTGTTGCATCAACCCATAGGCACTATTTTGCTGTGCGAACCAACGCCCTTCCCATGCTTGAATCTCGCTGCTGTGGTACACTTGCTGATGCATGATTTTTCCTTTGTTCTTGGTTATGACAACATCCACATCTTCCCAAAAAATCCCTGTAGATCAATATGATCCAGAGCAGCTTAAGGCTTGGATTAAAGCTGAAGCACTGGCTTTAGGATTTTCTGATTGTGTCATCGCCAAACCAGATGCTCAAGTTGAATTGCCGCGTTTTAAAAAATATTTAGAACTTGGTTATCATGGTGACATGCATTTTCTTGCTGAAAACTTAGAAAAACGTGCAGATCCAACTCTGCTTGTTCCAGGCACCAAAAGCATTATTTGCGTGCGTATGGATTATTTGGTTGCCGTTCCTGAACCCCGTCTTGTACCTTTTGCACCAAATAGTGCCATCATTGCGCGTTATGCACGCGGACGTGACTATCACAAAGTCATGCGTGGACGTTTAAAGACCCTTTCGCAGAAAATCAAAGCCAAAGTGGGTGATTTTGAATCTCGCCCCTTTGCAGACTCGGCACCCATTTTTGAAAAATCATTGGCTGAAAATGCAGGTATGGGCTGGGTGGGTAAACACACCTTACTCATCCATAAAACATCAGGCTCATTTTTTGTCTTAGGCGAACTCTTTACCTCTTTAGAGTTACCTTTTGACCAAGCAACGACCAAACACTGTGGCTCATGTAGCGCGTGTATTGATATTTGCCCGACTCAAGCGATTGTTGAACCTTATTTGCTAGATGCACGTAAATGCATTGCCTATTTAACCATTGAGTTCCAAGGCATTATCCCTGTAGAACTACGCCGTGGTATCGGCAACCGTGTGTTTGGTTGCGATGACTGCCAGCTCATTTGCCCGTGGAATAGCTTTGCCAAAACCACGCCGATTGATGATTTTAACCCGCGTCATGGCTTGGATGACATCCAACTGCTTGACCTTTGGCAATGGGATGAAAGTACCTTTATGGCAAATACCGAAGGGAGTCCTCTGCGGCGAACAGGCTATCAAAGCTTTATGCGTAATGTTGCGATTGGTTTGGGTAACGCGCCATTTTCAGATGAAATTTTGCAACAATTACACACTTCTCGCTCAGAGCTTAACGATATTGTGCAAGTCCATATTGACTGGGCCATCCAAGAGCAACTGATAAAAAAGTCGTAAAACTTCATTCTAACACCCTCCATCCAAAAGGGTTTAATCAAACAACCAGTTGCTTGCATAATTTTATCTATTTTATCTATTTAGCTGCATTTTCAACACATCCACAGATCCATAAAAATAGAATTTTGCAGCCAAATTTCGAGAAAAGTGTTCAACTTTGCAACTATTTCTATAATCTCATAAAAAGATAAAATTAGAAAAACAATCGGGAGATACTATTAAAACTGAGCAATAATGCCTTTTAAGTTGGCACGTTAAATGTATGATGTATACAAGTTAGAATTAAAAATGGATCGCCATTATGAACCTACGCAATGATTGGACGCGTGAAGAAATCGAAGCTTTGTATGATCAGCCTTTTCTTGATCTCGTCTTTCAAGCGCAGACCGTACATCGCCAACATTTCCAAGCCAATACCATTCAAGTAAGTACTTTATTGTCGATTAAAACAGGCAAATGCCCTGAAGATTGTAAATACTGCTCTCAGTCAGCACGTTATGACTCAAAACTTGAAGCAGAAAAACGCATTGCTGTAGACAAAGTCATCTCTGAGGCAAAAGAAGCGTTAGCATCAGGCTCATCTCGTTTTTGTATGGGCGCAGCTTGGCGTAATCCACATGAGCGCGACATGCCTTATGTACTAGAAATGGTTAAAGAAGTAAAAGCACTCGGTTTAGAGACTTGTATGACTTTAGGGATGCTGAATGAGTCTCAAGCTGGACGTTTAAAAGATGCAGGTTTAGATTATTACAACCATAACCTCGACACTTCACGCGAGTATTATTCACATATTATTAGTACACGTACCTTTGACGACCGTTTAAATACCTTAGAATATGTCCGCCAAGCAGGCATGAAGGTGTGTAGCGGTGGTATTGTTGGTCTAGGTGAAAAGAAAGAAGACCGTATTGGTTTATTGCAAGAACTTGCAACAATGCCAATTCACCCAGAATCTGTACCTATCAACATGTTGGTTCCAATTGAAGGCACGCCATTGGCAGATGTCGAAAAACTCGATGTGACAGAATGGATTCGTACTATTGCTGCTGCACGTATTATCATGCCGCACAGCTATATCCGCTTGTCTGCAGGTCGTGAAGCACTTTCTGACTCAGACCAAGCGCTTGCGTTTATGGCGGGTGCAAACTCATTGTTCTCGGGTGAGAAACTACTAACAACACCAAATGCAGGCGAAGGTAAAGACCGTCAACTGTTCAGCAAACTAGGTTTAGTGGCTGAAAAGCCAAAACCGACAGTGGCGGACCTGAGCCTAGATGCCATGGCAAGCTAATTCCCAAGATTTGCTAAGCACAAAAAAGCCCCTTATTTCAATAAGGGGCTTTTTTAATCTCTATCTGTTTAACGTTCAGATGACTGAGCAAAATTATGTGCAGTAATTAAAATACCATAACTGGCATTCAGATAATCGCCTTGGAAGATCTCATCTTCACCATTGGCATGGCGTACAATTAATGTTTGGCGAATCGCATCATAGTGAAAAGAATCAAAACACTCTTGATGCTGACACAGCCAGCTTAAGGTATCACTCAAATTATCATCAACAATATAAGTCTGTGCTTGAAAATTTTTAGTCATCATCTAGGTACGCTAAACACTGTGATCAGGCTATTGTAAGCAATTTTGACTGCATTCAGTCAAACTAAGCCATGAAATATAGACATTAAAAAAGTGAGCCTGCGCCACTGCTGTCCCACAAATATCACAAGAAGAACCTCAACAGAGGTTCTTCTTGCTTATTCCACTTTTTGTCAGGTAAAAACAGAGCCTTCAATGGTTTCCTTTCAAATAAATTCACCTGAATAATTCTTAATAATCTTTGAACACTCCATCCCTCTTGAGCCATATGTTTCGCAAAACTCACCAGTAAATAGGCAATTAAGGCAATCCATATTTGTGTTTGGATCGCATTGCGGCTACGGCCTAGAAACGATTTCAATTTTAGGTTTTGCTTGATCGCTTTAAAAAATAGTTCTACCTTCCATCGATCTTTATAAATTGCAGCAATGGTAGATGCAGCTAAATGAAAGTTATTACTTAAAAACTCAAACGTTCTTTTCTTTTTCTCATCATAAAACTCTATACGTCTTAATCGCTTCGGTGCACCACGCTTTTTAGCATAATCGCTACTCAACTC
>NZ_QKVN01000050.1:0-19076 GCF_003231195.1 Acinetobacter sp. WCHAc060042 | reverse complement strand
GCAGAATGCTCCTTTTTTTATTATCTCAGGAATACGTATTGATTAACATTATTTTACTAGATTAAAAATTAGACATTTTGTACACTCCGCGCACAAATATAAAAACCAATAACTTAAATAATGATCATGTTCAATTCTATTTATAAGATGCTGGAATCCTTTGGATTTGGCTCGCAAAAACGTGCCTTGCATATTCATTTTTCCAATCTGGCCTTGAATACACAGGTGTTTATTCAGCGCATTGAGGGTAAGCACCGTATCAATCAAGGCTTAAAAGCTGAAATTCTATGTCTATCGACCAATGCTTATCTGCCTTTGAAACAGTTCATTGGTGGGCGTGTCGCCGTAGATCAGGTTACGGATGTTGGGCAGCTCTCGCGTCTCACTGGCGTAATTACGGGTGCTAGTCAAGGCCAAAGTGATGGTGCACTAACTGTTTATAAACTGACGATTGAAGATGCAACCTCACTGTGGCATAAGCGCAGAAACAGTCGCGTGTTTATGAATAAAAGTGTTCGTGAAATTACTGAAACTCTGTTTAGTGAATGGCAAAACAATAGTGCCTTATTCGCAGCCAGTTTAAGCCTGAACTTAGACGGTTTGAGCCGTGATTATGATGTACGGCCCTTTGTCATGCAGTCTAATGAAACCGATGCTGAGTTTCTTACGCGCCTATGGCGGAGTGAAGGTATCAATTGGTTGATTGATGAACAAGCTCCGATGGTGTTCAGTTCGTCCGAGCCGATTCAGGCACAGCAACTTCGTTTGATTGATGACAATCAAGTGTTTACAGCACTGGGTCGTCGGACGATTCGTTTCCACCGCAGCCATGCCACCGAGCCATTTGATAGCATTACCAGTTTTATTGCAGAGCGGCATTTACAACCAACACGGGTACAAACGCAGCGTTGGCATGCGCAACATTTGCTTCAAGATCAAAGTCATACTGCACTCAGTACACATCAGCATAGTGATCAACAGGACAATGAAAGTTTAAGCTTAGAACAAGTTTGGTGTGTTAGTTCAGCATGGACGGGTGATCTGCAGGGAGGAGATCAGACGACAGTTGCAAATAGCAACCAACTAGAACGACTGAATCAACAACTGAGCCATTCTTACGAGCTTCAGGCCAAATATTTCACCGCAAAAAGTAGCGTTCGCGATGCGCAAGTGGGCTATTGGTTTGAAATGGTGGGGCATCCTGAAATAGACCAACATGTATCCACAGAGCGTGAATTTCTCATTTTAGGGAAAACTTTTTATAACCAAAATAATTTACCCAAAGAGTTGCTACAGCAAATCAATTTATTACTAGAAGGAAGTCGCTGGCAAGCTCTGAGTGAGGAACGACAAGCCAATGAACTCTTTGTTGTGCGCCGTGAGGTCAAAATTGTTCCTGAATATCAAGCGTGGATCCACCGTCCAGCAGCCTATCCTTTACGTGCCAAAGTCGTTGGGCCTGAAGGGGAAGAAATTTATGTGGATGCATGGGGGCGGATTAAAGTTCGCTTCATGTTTACACGTAGTGATGACCATGCTCATGATGGTGGTGCAGGTGCAAATGACAATGACACGGACTCGGCATGGGTCGATGTATTGACCCCATGGGCGGGTGAGGGATATGGAGCACGTTTTCATCCACGTGTCGGAGAAATTGTGGTCATCGACTTCTTTGAGGGGGACGTTGATCGACCCTTTGTCGTAGGGCGAATTCATGAAGCCGAGCGCCACCAAACCATGTTTGATGTGAAAGGGACATTGCCTGCGACGAAGAAACTCAGCGGGATCCGTTCACAAGAAGTTGCAGGGCAAGGCTTTAACCAACTGCGTTTTGATGATACGACAGGGCAAATTAGTGTGCAGCTACACAGTAGTCATGGAGCGAGTCAGCTCAACCTTGGTAACCTCAGTCATCCAAAAGAAACTGAAAACAGTGATGGGCGTGGTGAGGGGTTTGAGCTAAGAACGGATCAATGGGGAGCCATGCGTGCAGGTAAGGGTCTCTTGATTAGTACCTATGCTCAGGATCAAGCGGTCGCAGATCATTTGGCAGCGTCGGAAGCCCAGTCCATCTTGCAGCAAGGTCATGACAGTATGCACATGTTGAGTACTCTGGCTGTTAAACAACAGACTGATGCATTGAATGTTGTTAATCGTCTGCCTAAGTTGATTCAATCTTTAGAGTTAAAAGGAGCCAATCAAGCACTCCAAGCAACTGTTGGTTTATTTAAAACGGCAGTCAGTCAAGATCCGATTTCGGCACTAAAAAGCTGTGGTGGCTTTATTGAGGATATTCAAAAATTTGGTCAAGACACAGACAATTTGATCAATGAATTTAGAGACTTCTTTCAAGACGCGAATAACTCAATCGAAAACTTAAAAGCCTTTATTGATAACCTTGAAGAACACGGTTCAGATGCTTTAAAGAGTCAGTTGCAAAGTGTCAAAGAAAAATTGAATGCGGATCCCTTCTCCGCTTTAAAAGATGTTGGCAAAGTGATCGCCAATGTCGAGATGAAAGACTTTGACCTGACCAGTGTTTGTGGAAGCTTTAATAAAGGTAGCAAACTAAATGTTAATCCTATGCAGGCATTGGGCTTCATGCAAGGCTTTATGGAGACATATGCTCAAGAGGCAGAGCAAACGCAGAATACTCAGAATCAAGCTCAAGCGAAGATCTTTCGTCAGGCTTTAATGCTGTTGGCTTCCCCCAATGGTATTGCCCTCACGACACCCGAAGATATTGTTTTACAGGCTTCTCAAGACATTGTTGAAAGCGCACAGGGGTCTATTAACTTAAGTGCACAGAAGAATATTATTGCGCATGCACAGGATAAGGTGAGCTTATTTGCTGCACAAAAAGGGCTAAAGGCATTTGCTGCAAAAGGAAAAGTTGAATTACAGGCGCAAGATGATGCGATAGAGGCGATTGCGCGCAAGGTGATTAAGCTAATTTCAACTGAAGATAAAATAGAAATAACCAGTCCGAAAGAAATTGTGCTCACTGCTGGTGGTTCGCAGCTCAAAATCAACGGCGATGGGATTTTTGCGACAACAGGTGGAAAGTTTGAAAGTAAGGCGGGGCAGCATAGTTTTGTGGGTGGGGCAAAAGTGTCTTATGAGGTTCCTGAATTACCTTGCTCTTCTACTTTTAGCAATCGGCTAGATATTTATAATTTATTTTGGGCAAGTGATTTTAATCAGCTCAGTTACAAAGCTTTTATTCCTGAGACAAATGTATTTATTGCAGGGGTAATAGAGGAACATGGCCGTACAGGAAAAATTAACACATCAGACCCAACAAAAGTCCAAGTGCTTGTTGGATCTGATGATGAATGGGGCTTACGAGTCGAAAGTTTTGATGAAGATGATTTTAGTATTGATAAAAATGTAAATGGTGAGAATTTAGAAATAAATCATAATGAAAATAATAAGGATTAGAAATGAATAAAAAATCATTAGTGACTATACAAATTTTAGATTTATTTGGAAGCCCAATTCCTAAAGCTCAATATAAAGTGACGAACCAAAGGACTGGACAGGTTATTGCGGCTGGTGCAACAAACTCTAAAGGGTGCATTGTCGAAATTAGCCGAGATAAAGGTACAGCATTAGATGTTCATGTCAAAAGTATGTTTGATGGTTTAATGCTAAAAGTCCAAAGCTTTGTTATGTCTAGAGATAGGATGATTGTAAAGATTACGAGCCCTAAAGTTCTTTTAAACTTAACGACATTCACTAATCAGGGAAGTAATGGAGAATATAAAAGAAAAACACATGTTGTGAAAAAAGGAGAAACTTTATTTGATATCGCTCAGAAAAATAATACGACAGTTCGCGCATTAGAACGCTTAAATAAGATAGATGATCCAAATAAGATTTATATTGGTCAAGTGATTAAGTTGGAAGTAAATATTCCAGCTACAGGAAATCATGTGCATCAACAAAAAGAAAAATCAGCCACACAACCAAAAAATCAATCGTCCCCTAGTACAACATCAAAAATATCTCAGAGGCAAGAAGCAAAAAAGCCTTCTCAGGCGAGTCCGCAAAAAAAGCAAGGTGATGGACTTTTTTCAGGAAATTTAGGTAATGAAATCCTAAATAAGGTGAATGAACTTTATGAAGAGGGTAAGAATATACTCAATGAAACTGCCAATTTAGGCTCTAAAATCCCGACAGTTGAAGACCGTAGCCAAGAGAGTGGAACACCCAAAACGAATACTGAAAATTTATGTAAAACCAATCCTCAATGTATTTCATCAGGTAAAAGTGAATTAATTAGAGAAATTAATATTCGTTTAGCTGGGTTTGGTGGTGCATTACCCACAGATGAGTTTACTAACTTAACAGCTGCTTGTATTAGGCAATTTCAGAGAGATTATATGGGGGTGATTGAAACTGGAAAAATTTGTGGAAGCGTTTTATCTGCTTTGGATAAGTTTTACTATGAGTATCCAATAGCAAGTTTTATGGCGAAGGCTTCTTGTCCGTGTGGTGAGTGTTTAGGGTATGGTAATAATATTAGAGGGGTGAAGTCAGGATTAAATACTGCAAATGAGTATCCAGGTTTACATAGGTCTTTAATATGGGTGTTGAAGGCATTAAGTTTTTATCTAAAAAATGATTTTAAATCTGAAAATATCGAAGTAGCATATATAGAGTCCGGGTATAGGTGTATCGAGAGTAATAAACAAAAGAAAAGAACTAGTGTTAACCATATGGGACTAGCTTTAGATATACATTTTAATAAAAATGGAGTTAGAACTACAGCTTCTCAAGATATGAATAAAATACGTAAAAAAATATTAGTAGCTAAGATGAATGCTTCAGAACAAAGACAAGATGGTAAAATTTATCTGGAACCAGAAAAGTTTAATGATGGTTCTTCGGGAGCAAGTACATGGGTGCATTACGATGTGACAAAATTTTCAATGGTTGCTAGAAATGAAATTTATTTTAAAAAAACAGTTAAAGATCTAAATGGAGAATTATTCTCTGTTCTACTAAAAGAAATAAATAAGCAATCTTTACTCAGTTGTTCTGGTATTATCTTTAAAAATGAAGATCCTAAATCTAATATTTTAGAAAGTGAGTTGATTTTATCGAATCAAGATATTATTGATATTATGAAGGTAACGGAGACTGAAGTAATTAAATTTAAAAATGAAAATAATTTTAAACAACAAGCTGCTGGAGTTGTAGATACTATATTAAATAGGACGAAATCTGGTGTATGGGGAGGTACTGTGAGAAATGTTGTCAATGCACATCGTCAGTTCTCTAAAATAACAGGACCTAAAAGTTTAGAGCCATATGGTTCTGTTCAAAATATGCCAATGTCTGCTGTTAGCTCAAGGATAAAAAATTTCGTGAATAGTTATTTGATTGAAAGAGCAAATGGTCGCCCATCCATTGTAGGGGGACATTTGAATTATGCAAATAAATATTATTCTGATGAATATAATCGAAAAGCATGGGTCAATGTTTTTCATGATAAAGCTGTTAGAGAGGGTCTAATTTTTGGTCATGGAAAAGCAATTCATGCACATGGTACAGTTTCTGAATTAAAAGATAGTATTCCAAAACCATTTAAATTAAGACTTCCAGATAATTTTAAAGGAATTTAACACCATGTTTAATTTTAATTTTTTTTATTTAATTTTTTTTATAGGATTAGGTTTTCTGAATGTGGCATGTGCAAAAACTAGCACAAAAGGTTGCAATTCAAATAATGTTGAGGAAAAATTTCAATGTATTAGAAAAGAAAATTTTCTTCTTGAAAAAGAGTTGAAAAAGTTAAAAAACAATGAAAGAAAAGATTTTACTCTATGGAAAAAAAGTATTGAGAATAGATGTGAGAGTAAAAAATCTTATACTCTTGGGGAAGGTGTTGGATTGGTAAAGGAAGAGTGTTATAGGTGTGAATACATAAACAGGTTAAATGAAATTGGCAGAGATAATGGTAAGGTTTTAAAAGAAATTAATAAAAAAAATGATGATGGATTTTCTGTAACTTTATTACCTTATAATACTGATGATCACATCAACTGCATTTTGAAAAACAGTAAGACTAGTTGTGATAAAGTAAATTTAATTGATGTTTCTGCTTTATTGAAAGTTTATAACGAACTTGATGAAAACTATGGTAGTTCAGTTATCTTTCCTGAATCAAAAAATGGTGTGATCTTAATAGCATCTCCATCGTCTTCGGATTCTGGTCGCTCTGTAATTAATCTTACCTCAGTAAATGCATTGGGACTATTTAAAAAAATTACTATAGATGCTTCTAACAATATAACAATTAATAAAAACTATGAAATATTTTATACAAAGAATGGAAAGCTGTTGAAAATTACTCTGAATAATAATGGAGAGTTTGTTATTAATTGATTAAATTAGGAGTAACTAGCATTTTTAGTTACTCCTAATTTAAAATCACCCTTCAAGCACTTCTTCCAGTAACTCCTCACTCGGTGCAAAATAATAAGCACCGTCAACAGGAGTTACAAAATGAAGCATGCGGTCATGGATTCCATCACCACTGGTGCCAAACATTCGCAGTAACATCGCATCAATAATGCTTAAATCTTTCGTATAGGCAATAAAAAATAAACCTTGCTCACCTTTACCATCGCCATAAGGAAGAGAGTGACGTAGGATTTCCATTTCCTCGCCCTCATCATCTTCAACCACGACACGTGCAACGTGAGAATTATCAGGCTTAACCTCATCATCTAGTTCAATACTTTCAAGTTTTGTTCGGCCAAAAACTTGCTCTTGAGCATCAACTTTTAATTTTTTCCACTTTTCCAAATCATGGCAATAGCGCTGTGCAAAGATAAAAGAGCCATCTGCGAATACTCCGGAATTTTCACCTAATAATGCTGTTTCAGCACGATCATCGGGGAACTGCGGGTTTTCAGTACCATCAATAAACCCAGTCAAATCTCGACCATCAAAATTGCGGAAACAGACTCGTTCATCTAAAACATCCACTTTATCTTGGATACCTTCAAAGAACGATTGGCTAAGGGCAAAACAAATATCGGTACGCTGAGCCGCAATATGAATTAAAACATCCGCAGGTGCGACAGGCATATTAAATGAACCGTAAATGGGCTCTAGCTGTTTAAACCCTGCAGGCGCTATAGGATGAAGTTGTGCCCAAAGTTCAGGGCCAAAAGCAACCGCTGTTTTAATTTGAGCATGTGGATGTTGAGTAATAAGACGATCACGGGTTGAAAATAAATCTTCTAATTTTTCTTTAAGTTCTTCAATACTTAAATCTTTTAAACGTAAAACAATAAAACGGGCATGATCTGAAGGTAATGGTAGAATTACAGATTGGGCGGTCATTCATGGCTCCTAAAAAAATTGTTATTTCTATTGGCTACACTTATTGTGCCTTATGCTGTTTCAGCTTCATAGCCTTTAAGTGAAAAATTCATTGATGAATTATGGGCCCCTGAAAGCATGAAAGATCATATAATTGAACAGTCATTTTCTCTCAATATCTTTTATGTCATTTCAAATCTGGCTTGGTTTCGTACTTGCATGTTGGATCATTAGTATCTCCCCTGGGGCAGGGGCCATTGCGTCAATGTCGAGTGGTGTCAACTACGGTTTTCGGCATGGCTACTGGAATGCACTGGGCCTACAACTCGCCTTATTGGTGCAAATCGGTATTGTTGCGGCTGGGGTGGGGGTGCTTTTTGCCACAACGCCGTGGGCATTTTGGGCTGTGAAATGGTTTGGTGTGGCTTATTTAATGTATTTGGCTTATTTACAATGGACGGCACCCATCCAGTCGATTGAAATTCAAAAAGAACAACCGACTAAATCACGTTCCAAATTGGTGATGTATGGATTTTTGATCAATATGAGCAATCCCAAAGCCATCGTATTTTTATTGGCTGTTCTACCGCAATTTTTGGATTTGTCTAAACCGCAGTGGTCTCAATATGCGGTGATGGCCGTCACGATGGTCACGATTGATTTGATTGTGATGGCGGGATATACAGGGCTGGCAGCAAAAGTTTTAAAACTCTTAAAATCCCCGCGACAGCAAAAATATCTCAATCGTACTTTTGCCGTGTTGTTCAGTTGTGCGGCGGGATTGCTTAGTTTAGTTCATCAGTAAATTTAGTCTGCGTCAGTTCTGCTAAAAACTGTTGTTCAGTAACCACATGTATACCGTGCTGACGAAATAGGGCGGCAGTGACTCCTTCACCCGCAATTTTTTGCCCTGTAAATGAACCATCATAAATGCCATTGCTACCACAGGATGGGCTATTGGCTTTGAGCACGGCATGGGTAACATGGTTGGCTTGTGCCAATGCTAAAGCTTGGTAGGCACCTTGAATAAAGACATCGCTAAGCGGATAGCCATCTTCGGAAAAGACCTGTGCCTGACCGAATAAAACATCAGCACCTGACCCATGGCGAATTTCTGCTGCGGGACGTGGGGTGGGAAGTCCTGCACTGACTTCAGGACATAAGCTGACATAATTTTTATCGAGCAAGGCTTGAACCAACTTAGCGACTAGGCAGTCTTTGCCGTCATAACGGACTTTTTGTCCGAGTAGACATGCGCTGATAAAATAACGTTTATGGCTCATTTATTTAAGTCAGTTTTTTAAACTTCTGCGCGATAAAAATCAGCGCAAACAGAATCGACATGGTTAAAACGATGCTCAGTCCCGTAGAAGTGTTTAGCCCTGCACTGGACCATAAACCAACCGTTACTCCAATTTGCGCAATCACAAAGGCCCAAATCACCATTTGTTTTGGAGAGTGGGCAAGCAGTCGAGCGGTGAGTGCTGGAATGACAAGCAACGCACCCATCAGTAAAGAACCCACTGCACGAAGCGCTAAAATGGTAAATAGAGCCAGTAGCAACATAAAAATCAAACGTTGCCATTTCGCACTAACACCTTCACTGACAGCCATATCAGGATCAATAGCGATTTGAATTTGAGCCTGCCAACTTTTATAAAGCACAGCCAAAGCAACAACAATAACGCTTGCAAAAACAGGGAGGTCAGCCCATGTAATCGTGAGCAAATCACCAAACAAATAGCTGAGCAACTCAGGTCTTAAACTTGGAATGTGTTGAATAAACATTAGGCCTGAGCAGAGCAAGGTCGCAGAACAGAGTGCGAGTAAGGCGTCATTCGGTAAACGTGGATCATGCAACACCCAAAGAATCGCCACCAACAGCACCGCAATAAAAGCTACACCCATCCACAGGGGTAACGCCATTGCTCCTGCAATTGCGACACCCAATAGTGTGCCATGTGCCATGGTGTCGGCAAAGAACGACATACGACGCCATAACATCAAACAGCCCAGTGGAGCTGTGAGGAAGACCAACAAGGTTCCCATAATCCATGCAGGCAATAGTATTTGTAACCATTCCATCATGACTTAAGCTTCCGGTTCAGGGTGAATGTGGGGGCGAGTGTCATGCTGACAAGGCGTTGCACTATCACCATGTGCACAGTGATCATGATGATGCTGATAGAACACGCGGTTGGTACCAAATATTGCTTGGTATTCGGGGTGCTGTTGCACATTTTCAGGTAAACCGCTACAGCAGATGTGTTTATTGAGACACACCACACGATGTGTCCCTTGCATCACCCACTGCAAGTCATGGGAAACCATAAGCACAGCACAACCGTATTTGACGGGCAGACTGCGTACATAATCATATAATTCAGCTTCAGACTGGATGTCTAAGCCTTGCATGGGTTCATCGAGAACCAAAATATCGGGTTGGCGTAACAGCCCGCGCGCCAGCAAAACCCGTTGTCGTTCCCCACCTGAAAGCTGCTGTACTTTGGAATTTTCAAGTTTGCTGATCCCCGTATCGTGGATGATTTCTTGTTTGATTGTGGGATCACATTTTTCCAAAGCTAAGAGGTCTTTCACCCTAAGCGGTAGGCTATGTGAAGGATTAAATTTTTGTGGCACATAGGAAAACTTCAGGGACTTTGTCGTTTTAATTTCACCAGCATTAGGGCGCACAATGCCCAATAGTACTTTAATGAGCGTGGATTTCCCCGCCCCATTGGGTCCGATCAAGGTCACAATTTCTTGCTCATGCAAAGAAAAATCGACATGTTTTAGAATGTCGCGTTCATCAATGCGAACACTAATCTGGGAGAGTTCGACCAGAACGGGATCCGAATTTATTTGTTGCGGCACTGCTGACAAATTCCTGAAATTTCAATAATACTATGCTGCGCGGTGAAACCATCTGCTGCTGAAAGGGCGTCGAGTTGTTGTAATAACCCTTGGGCAGAGGCTTCCGTCACTGACTTGCAATCGGTACAAATAAGAAAGGCCGCTTGATGTCCCTCGCGTGGATGACAGCATGGAATATAGGCATTAATTGAGGTTAAACGGTGAATCAGGCCTTTTTCTAATAGAAAGTCTAAAGTGCGATACACTGTTGGCGGGGCAGCAGGACGGTCAGCATTACTTTTAATTTTAGCCAGCAAGTCATACGCCCCCATTGGGCCTGTTGCATTGAGGATCAGTGCCAACACTTCTTTTCTTAGCGGGGTTAAGCGTGCCCCTGTTGTTGTGCACAAGACTTCCGCTTCCGCCAAACGCGTCTCAACGTTGTGATGACCATGCACATCATGTAAAGCATGGTGGTGTTCGTGAGAACAAGCGCTCATAGCAAACCTCAAGTGCAAAATCTATAAAAGAAAAACGACATTAAATCTTAGCATGAAGCGAAGAGAGTTTCGATTGGGCATAGGTATTTTTGTTGATTTGTTATATTATAACACTAATTATCTTTCTAGTGATTGCTCCCCATGTCCCGTTTTTTGGCTTTTTGTGCGTTTGCGCTGTTTAGTAGTGTTGCTTGGACGCAAGACTTGGTTGTCTCTACGCAGCCCATTTACTTGATCGCACAGGAAGTGGCGAAAGGCATTGAGAAACCAACCTTATTATTGGCGAATCAATCTGGACATGATGTCAGTCTAACCCCAATGCATCGCAAAATTATTCAAGATGCAGATCTGGTGATTTGGTTGGGTAAAGAACATGAGGCACCTTTAGATAAGCTGTTGTCACAGAATGAAAAAGCCATTTCTATCTTACACTCGGGCATTATTCATGCATTACCTCAGCGAAATACCCGTGGCATAGCACTCAAAGATACTGTTGATACTCATGTCTGGCTAGATCCCAATAATGCAGTTCGCATAGCTTTCTTTATTGCAAGTCTTCGCTCGCAGCAAATGCCTGAATATAAAGACCGTTATTGGAATAATGCTAAAGTCTTTGCGCAGAGCATGTTGCAAACCTCCAATATATATAGTCAAAGTACCCAAGCTCGCCCATATTGGTCTTTTCATGATGCTTATCAATACCTGGAACGACCTTTAAACTTGCGTTTTGCAGGTGCGCTAACCGATGATCCACATGTTGCACCTACTGTTGCGCAAATCAAATACTTAAATGACAACCGTCCTTATTCTAAGATGTGCCTTTTGGCTGAAGTGCATGCCAGTCAAGCACAATATCAAAAGTTGAACCCACTGGTTTTCCAAGCGGTCGATGAAAGTATGACTGGGGCAGGGGATTTTGTCAGTGCGTGGAAGCAATTAGCTGATCATGTGCATAAATGTGTGCTAAATACCAGAAAGTGACGCAAAAATTAAACAATAATTGATTAGTTTAAAAGCAATTTAAACATAGAAAAAAACTCGACTTAGGTCGGGAAAAGATTGCATGTTCAGGGGTGTAACCCTATAATGCCTGCGATTAAAAATAATCATCAGCTAAACTTGTCAAGCATGATTGTTGTGAGTGAGTAAAAAATGAGCCGAACTAGTCGCTTGATTGACCGACGATTAGCGAAAGCTTTAGTCCTCTTACAAGCATGTATGATTCCTGTTTCAGCCTTGATCGGTTGGGTCTTGAAAGATTCAACTGCAGCCCTGAGTGCAGCATTAGGTGCGCTCGTGTGTTGGCTTGCGACTTGTTATTTTTCATGGCAGTCGTTTCGAGCAGCAGGAGCTCGCGCTTCTAAACAGGTTCTTGCGAACATGTATAAAGGCATGATGGGTAAGTTTGCAATTGTGATTGTTGGTTTCATTTTAATTTTAAGCAATGTCAAACCGTTGTCAGCGGTGGCGTTGTTTTGTGGTTTTATGCTCGTTCAAACCATGACGTGGGTTGCTCCATTTTGGGTGTCGCGTCAACAAAAACGAGTTTAATAAGCACTACAAAAAATTGAAAAGTTTTTTAGGAGAAGAACGAGATGTCAAGCAGCACGCGATGTTCGTTCTCTCTATTTGTATTTGACATTGACCAGGTGTGATTTATGGCTGCTGAAGAACATGCCCTTACTTCGACCGAGTATATCAAGCATCACTTGACGAATATGACCTATGGCAAAATGCCAGATGGTTCATGGAAGTTGGCTGAAACTGCTGATGAAGCTCAACAGATGGGGTTCACTGCTATTCACTTGGATTCAATGGGTTGGTCTATCACGCTTGGTGTGATTTTCTGTTTGTTATTCTGGTGTGTAGCGAAAGCTGCAAACTCTGGTGTTCCAACCAAGTTCCAGTCTGCAATTGAAATGATCATTGAGTTTGTAGACTCAAGTGTTCGCGACACTTTCCATGGCAAATCACGCTTAATTGCTCCACTTGCATTGACTATTTTCGTGTGGATTTTCCTCATGAACGCAATGGACTTAATCCCTGTTGACTGGATTCCATTCATAGCTCAACAAATTGGTGCAAGTGTATTTGGTATGGATCCTCATCACGTTTACTTTAAGGTTGTACCTTCTACAGATCCAAACATTACCTTAGGTATGTCTTTATCTGTATTTGTTCTGATCTTGTTCTACAGTATTCGTGAAAAGGGGATTGGTGGTTTCGTTGGCGAATTGGCACTTAACCCATTTAATCCAAGTAACCCAGTTGCAAAAGCGTTATTAATTCCAGTGAACTTAATTCTTGAATTGGTAACCTTCCTTGCACGTCCAGTTTCATTGGCTCTACGACTTTTCGGTAACATGTATGCAGGTGAGTTAATCTTCATCTTGATCGCATTATTACCGTTCTGGATCCAATGGGCGTTGTCTGTGCCTTGGGCGATCTTCCACATTCTTGTTATTACGCTACAAGCATTTATTTTCATGATGCTGACTATCGTATACTTGAGCATGGCAAGCGAAAAGCATTAATGGTAATGCCCTACTATCACTGGATGGTTGGGCGCATAATTTTTTATTTTAATTTGGTATAAACCTAACCTCTGAGGAATTATCATGGAACTCACTTTAGGTCTAGTTGCAATTGCATCTGCTATCTTGATCGCTTTTGGTGCTTTAGGTACTGCGATTGGTTTTGGTCTTTTAGGCGGTCGCTTCCTTGAAGCTGTTGCTCGTCAACCAGAATTGGCTCCACAACTTCAAACTCGTATGTTCTTAATCGCAGGTCTTCTTGATGCTGTGCCTATGATCGGTGTTGGTATTGGCTTATTCTTCATCTTTGCTAATCCATTTGTAGGTTAATCAGCTTAATTCCTAAATTAAACTATTGAGGAATAGCAATGAATATCAACCTCACATTGATTGGCCAAGCGATTGCATTTGCGATTTTCGTCGCATTCTGCATGAAATTTGTATGGCCACCACTAATCAATGCGATTAGTGAGCGTCAGCGTAAAATCGCTGATGGCTTAAACGCTGCTGAAAAAGCAAAAGCTGACCTTGCGGATGCGCAAGCTCAAGTGAAAGCTGAATTAGACGCGGCTAAAGCACAAGCGGCTCAATTGATCGAACAAGCGAACCGTCGCGGTGCACAATTGGTAGAAGAAGCTCGTAATCAAGCGTCAGCTGAAGGTGAGCGTATTCGTCAACAAGCAAAAGAAGCTGTTGATACAGAAATCAATTCTGCTCGTGAAGAATTACGTCAACAAGTTGCTGATCTTGCAGTAACAGGTGCTGAGAAAATTCTTAGCCAAAAAGTTGACGCAGAAGCTCACAATGCCATGCTGACTCAGCTGGCTGCTAAACTTTAAGAGAGGCGGATTATGGCTGAACTCTTGACGTTGGCACGCCCTTACGCTAAAGCAGCATTTGCTTACGCTTCTGAGCAAAATGCAACTGACAATTGGTCATCTGCATTGAATTTGCTCAGTGCTGCGGTGCAAGACGAAGCATTTTCAGCTTTCCTAACTCGCCCTGAGCTTACTCCTGCTGAGCAGGTAAGTCTTTTTGCAAAAGTATTAGGCGAAGACCAAACTGCAGCAGTGTCAAACTTTTTGACATTGCTTGCTGAAAACAACCGTTTGGCGCTTCTTCCTGAAATTTCTGCAGAATACGAGCAGCTCAAATCACAGAATAACAATACTGTGGATGTAGTGATTGAATCTGCATTCCCATTGACTTCTGTACAAGAACAATTACTGACTCATGCTTTAGAGAAAAAATTCGAAGCTGCGGTAAATGTAACTGTAGAAGTTAAACCAGAGCTTATTGCTGGTGTTGTTATTCGTGCAGGCGACCAAGTGATAGATGATTCTGCACTTAACAAGCTAGAAAAAATGCGGACTCGTCTTCTTGCTTAATTGCATAAGAAGACTGAACTTTAAAAAGATTGAGGTATAGCGCAATGCAACAACTGAATCCATCCGAGATCAGTGCGCTCATTAAACAGCGTATCGGCGATCTGGACACCAGCGCGACCGCTAAGAACGAAGGAACCATTGTTATGGTTTCCGACGGTATTGTGCGTATTCACGGCCTTGCTGATGCAATGTACGGTGAAATGATCGAATTCGACGGCGGCTTATACGGTATGGCACTGAACCTAGAACAGGATTCAGTGGGCGTCGTTGTTTTAGGTAACTACTTAAGCCTTCAAGAAGGTCAAAAAGCTCGTTGCACAGGTCGTGTATTAGAAGTTCCGGTTGGTCCAGAACTTTTAGGCCGTGTAGTAGATGCTTTGGGTAACCCAATTGATGGTAAAGGCCCAATTGATGCAAAATTAACTGATGCAGTAGAAAAAGTTGCACCAGGCGTAATCTGGCGTCAATCAGTGGATGAACCTGTACAAACTGGTTATAAATCAGTAGATACAATGATTCCAGTTGGCCGTGGTCAGCGTGAGTTGATCATTGGTGATCGTCAAACTGGTAAAACAGCAATGGCGATCGATGCGATCATCGCACAGAAAAACTCTGGCATTAAATGTGTATACGTAGCTGTTGGTCAAAAACAATCAACAATTGCTAACGTGGTACGTAAGCTAGAAGAAACTGGCGCTATGGCGTATACAACTGTTGTAGCAGCAGCGGCAGCGGATCCAGCAGCAATGCTTTTCCTTGCTCCGTACTCTGGCTGTACAATGGGTGAATACTTCCGTGACCGCGGTGAAGATGCATTGATCATTTATGATGATTTGTCTAAGCAAGCTGTTGCTTACCGTCAAATTTCATTGTTATTACGTCGTCCACCAGGTCGTGAAGCGTATCCAGGTGACGTATTCTATCTTCACTCTCGTCTACTTGAGCGTGCTTCTCGCGTTTCAGCTGACTATGTTGAGAAATTCACGAATGGTGAAGTTAAAGGCCAAACTGGCTCATTAACTGCATTACCAATCATTGAAACTCAAGCGGGTGACGTATCTGCATTCGTACCAACGAACGTAATTTCGATCACTGATGGTCAGATCTTCCTTGAAACATCATTATTCAACGCAGGTATTCGTCCTGCTGTGAACGCGGGTATTTCTGTATCTCGTGTTGGTGGTTCAGCGCAGACTAAAGTTATCAAGAAATTGTCTGGTGGTATCCGTACTGCACTTGCACAGTATCGTGAACTTGCAGCGTTTGCTCAGTTCGCTTCTGATCTTGACGAAGCAACGCGTAAACAGCTTGAACACGGTCAACGTGTAACTGAGCTTATGAAGCAAAAACAATATGCTCCATACTCAATTGCTGACCAAGCTGTTTCAGTTTATGCATCTAACGAAGGCTATATGGCTGACGTAGAAGTGAAGAAAATCGTAGACTTTGATGCTGCGTTAATTTCTTACTTCCGTTCAGAGCACGCTGCGTTAATGCAAAAAATTGACCAGACTGGTGCTTGGGACAAAGATATCGAAGCTGAATTCAAAGCTGGTATTGAAAAGTTCAAAGCGACTCAAACTTACTAATTTAGCAACTTGCTAATTAGTGTTGGTTTGGTTCACGGAATCAACCTTCGAGGGCTCGAAAGGGCCTTCGAATACTAGGTTAAGCGTATGGCAAATTTAAAAGAAATTCGCGCCAAAGTAGCTAGTATCAAAAGCACGCAGAAGATTACTCGCGCGATGCAGATGGTAGCAGCTTCTAAGATGCGTCGTGCGCAAGAGCGCATGGCTCAAGGCCGTCCGTATGCCGAAAATATGCACCGTGTAATTGCTCATTTGGTTCAAGCGAACCCTGAATATAAACACCGTTATATGGTTGAACGCCCAGTTAAGCGCGTTGGCTATATCATTGTGTCTTCAGATCGCGGCCTTGCTGGTGGTTTGAACATTAACTTGTTCAAAAAAGTGGTTAAACACGTACAACAGCAACAAGAGCAGTCAATTGAAGTTCAATTTGCTTTGATTGGTCAAAAAGCGGTTTCGTTTTTTAAAAACTACGGCGGTAAAGTGCTGGGTGCTACGACAAATGTCGGTGATACACCAAGCCTTGAACAGTTATCTGGTTCTGTACAGGTGATGTTAGACGCATTTGATAAAGGCGAGTTAGATCGTATTTATCTAGTGTCAAACGGCTTTGTCAATGCCATGACTCAAAATCAAAAAATCGAACAACTTGTTCCTTTAGCAACTGCTGAAGAAAACAAGACCCTTAACCGTCAATACGGTTGGGATTATATCTATGAGCCTGAAGCTGAAGAGCTTTTAAATGGCTTATTGGTTCGTTATATCGAGTCTGTGGTATATCAAGGCGTGATCGAAAACATCGCGTGTGAGCAGTCAGCTCGTATGGTTGCAATGAAAGCTGCAACCGACAACGCAGGTGATTTGATCAAGAGCCTACAACTTATTTATAACAAGCTGCGTCAAGCCGCGATTACTCAGGAAATTTCTGAGATCGTTGGTGGTGCCGCTGCCGTTTAACATTATTTTGAATTGAGGAGACAGCAATGAGTAGCGGTCGTATCATTCAGATCATCGGCGCGGTTATCGACGTCGAGTTTGAACGTAACAGCGTTCCTAAGATCTATGACGCTCTCCACGTTGATGGCACTGAAACTACATTAGAAGTTCAGCAACAACTTGGTGATGGCGTAGTTCGTACTATTGCAATGGGTTCTACTGAAGGCCTTAAGCGTGGTTTGAACGTAACGAATACTAACGCTCCAATCTCTGTACCAGTGGGTACAGCGACTTTGGGTCGTATCATGGACGTTCTTGGTCGCCCAATCGACGAAGCTGGTCCAGTTGCGACTGAAGCGCGTTTGCCGATTCACCGTCAAGCACCTTCTTATGCTGAACAAGCAGCTTCTACTGACCTTTTAGAAACTGGTATTAAAGTCATCGACTTACTATGCCCGTTTGCTAAAGGTGGTAAAGTTGGTCTGTTCGGTGGTGCCGGTGTTGGTAAAACTGTAAACATGATGGAGTTGATCAACAACATCGCGAAAGCGCACTCAGGTTTATCTGTGTTCGCTGGTGTTGGTGAGCGTACTCGTGAAGGTAACGACTTCTATCACGAGATGAAAGACTCAAATGTTCTTGACAAAGTAGCAATGGTTTACGGTCAGATGAACGAGCCACCAGGTAACCGTTTACGCGTAGCGTTGACTGGTTTGACTATGGCTGAGTACTTCCGTGACGAGAAAGACGAAAACGGCAAAGGCCGTGACGTACTATTGTTCGTAGACAACATCTACCGTTATACACTAGCAGGTACTGAAGTATCAGCACTTCTAGGTCGTATGCCATCTGCAGTAGGTTACCAACCAACACTTGCAGAAGAGATGGGTGTTCTTCAAGAACGTATTACATCGACTAAGTCTGGTTCGATTACGTCAATCCAAGCGGTATACGTACCTGCCGATGACTTAACAGATCCATCGCCTGCAACTACGTTCGCTCACTTGGACGCAACTGTTGTATTGAGCCGTGACATCGCATCTTCTGGTATTTACCCAGCGATCGATCCACTGGATTCAACTTCACGTCAGTTAGATCCACTAGTTGTGGGTGCTGAGCATTACGAGATCGCTCGTTCAGTTCAAAACGTTCTTCAACGTTATAAAGAATTGAAAGACATCATCGCGATTCTTGGTATGGACGAACTTGCAGAAGAAGATAAGTTGACTGTTTACCGTGCGCGTAAAATCCAACGTTTCTTCTCTCAACCGTTCCACGTAGCTGAAGTGTTTACTGGTGCTCCTGGTAAACTTGTACCGCTTAAAGAAACGATTCGTGGCTTTAAAGGTCTTTTAGCTGGTGAATACGATCACATCCCAGAACAAGCGTTCTACATGGTTGGTGGTATTGACGAAGTAATTGCTAAAGCTGAGAAACTTTAATTAGTTACCTAATTTAGGAGATTCTCATGGCGACTATGCAGTGTGATGTTGTAAGTGTTCAAGAGTCTTTGTACTCTGGCACTGTAACGATGCTAATTGCTAAAGGTGCTGGTGGTGAGTTGGGTATTATGCCTGGTCACGCACCACTAGTAACTTTACTCAAGCCGGGCGCAATCCGCGTTCTACTTGAAAATGGTACAGAAGAGTTAATCTATGTATCTGGTGGTGTACTCGAAGTTCAACCGCATGTTGTGACGGTTCTTGCAGATACTGCAGTCCGTGCAGAAAACTTAGATGAAGCAGCAATTATTGAAGCGCGTAAACACGCTGAACAATTGCTTGCAAATCAAAAGAGCGACTTGGACTCTGCTGCCGCTTTGGCTGCTCTTGCAGAAACTGCTGCTCAGTTGGAAACCATCCGCAAAATCAAGAACCGTGCTCAGTAAGAGACGGTTTGAGATTAAAAAAGCCACCCGAAAGGGTGGTTTTTTTATGT
>NZ_QKVN01000005.1:0-118893 GCF_003231195.1 Acinetobacter sp. WCHAc060042 | reverse complement strand
ATCCATCATATGCGGGTACTTTATCCATCGGTAAGCATTAACATTAAACTCTCTAACATGGGTGAAATCAGACCAAATTAATTTACTTCCTTTGGTCCATTTTAGAGACTGGATGCGAGCGTTCACTCGTAATTTCTCGTCTTCTGTCGCGGGCCTTAATTCTCCTAGTTCTGCATAGATTCTTACTCCAGGATAGGAGCTAAACTGTCCTTTAATAAAAGATGATAGCCAAAAGAATTTGCTTGAATTTACAGCACTGATACAAACATTTTTATTTTTCTTTAAGTTTTCTGCTAATTGTTGAGAGAATGCATCAAATAGAAATCCTGTTCCATCATCATTCAAAAAGACAGTTCCAATTGGAGTAATATTTGGTATCCCATCGCGAGAAACGCTAGCAATATTCGCATGCATATTTGCTTGCTGTGCTTTAGAAAAAACATTTTTAATTGTATTCCAGTTATTTATATCTATAACCATTCTTATTTTTCCTTATTCTATATTTGTAGATATTTTTAAAATGAAATTGAATAAATCATTAATTGTAATTTTTTTAGGCGACAGTTATTGAATCTCCCCTAACCCCTCTTTGATAAAGAGGGGAACACCATTTGATTCGTAATGGAAACTCCCTCCTTTTTAAAAGGAGGGTTGAGGTGGATTACAACATCGGCTTCAAAAACTTCGCTGTATGCGAAATTTTATTCTTCGCAACCTGTTCAGGCGTTCCTTCCGCGATAATCATCCCGCCACCTGAACCTCCTTCTGGACCTAAGTCCACAATCCAGTCTGCGGTTTTAATCACATCCAGATTATGTTCAATCACCACAATGGTATTGCCCTTATTCCGTAGCTCATGCAGGATATCTAAAAGCTTAGCAATATCGTGGAAATGTAGACCTGTAGTTGGTTCATCCAAGATATACAGCGTTTTACCCGTATCACGTTTCGCTAGTTCACGAGCCAGCTTCACACGCTGTGCTTCACCACCTGATAGTGTAGTTGCAGACTGACCTAAGCGAATATAGCCTAAACCGACTTGATTTAAGGTTTCCAAACGACGGTGAATGACAGGAATCGCGTCGAAGAAATGCATAGCATCTTCTACCGTCATTTCCAACACATCCGAAATATTTTTGCCTTTATAACCGACTTCTAAGGTTTCACGGTTATAGCGTTTACCATGACAGTTATCACAAGGCACATACATATCGGGTAGAAAGTGCATTGCGACTTTGATCATGCCATCACCCTCACAGGCTTCACAGCGACCACCTTTCACGTTAAATGAGAAACGCCCTGCGGCATAGCCACGTGCTTTGGCTTCTTGGGTCTGTGCAAAGAGTTCACGAATTGGGGTGAATAAACCGGTATAGGTTGCAGGGTTGGAGCGAGGTGTACGACCGATCGGGCTTTGGTCGATATCAACCACTTTATCAAGGAATTGCAGACCATCTATCGAGTCAAACTTTTCTGCGGTTAAAGTGGTTGCACCATTCAGTTGAGTCGCTGCCAAAGGCAATAATGTACGGTTAATCAAGGTTGATTTACCCGAACCAGACACACCTGTGACACAGGTCATCACGCCTAAAGGAATAGTTAAATCTACATTTTGTAGGTTATGACCCGCAGCACCCATCAATTTAATTTGTTCATCAGGCTTTGGTGGTTCAGTACGTTTTTTCGGAACTTCAATTTTCAGTTTACCTGATAAATACTGACCTGTGAGCGAGTCTGTATTCGCGAGAATTTCATCATACGTCCCTTCAGCAATCACATGACCACCATGAATCCCTGCACCTGGACCAATATCAATAATATGGTCTGCTGCCCGAATCGCATCTTCATCATGCTCAACCACTAACACTGTGTTGCCTAAGTCGCGTAAGCGAACCAAAGTTTCCAGCAAACGGTCGTTATCACGTTGATGCAGACCAATAGATGGCTCATCGAGGACATACATCACGCCCATTAAACCTGCGCCAATTTGTGAAGCTAGACGAATACGTTGCGCTTCACCACCAGACAAGGTTTCTGCTGAACGCGATAGGCTTAAATAGTTTAGACCCACAGAGACCAAGAAATGCAGGCGCTCACGAATTTCTTTAAAAATCTTATCGGCAATTTCACCTTTAGCCCCATCAAGATTTAAGTCCTGATAATAGCTTTCAGCATCGCCAATCGACATTTTGGTAATTTGGGCAATGGTTTTGTCTTTGACACGAACATGACGTGAAATTTCGTTCAGACGTGAGCCACCGCAAGCATCACAGGCCGCATTGGATAAATACTGTGCTAAATCATCACGAACATAGTTACTTTCAGTTTCGCGGTAACGACGTTCTAAGTGCGGCAAAATTCCTTCAAAGGCTTGTACGCGGTTATGTTTACGACCACGTTCATCTATGTAACTGAGATCAACTTTTTCTTTGCCTGTGCCATAGAGGAATTTCTTTTTGGTATCGGCATCTAGTTCATTCCAAGGCGTATCCAAAGAAAAACCAAAATGCGCCGCCACTTTTTCAATCATGCTGTAGTAGTACGGGCGTTGTCTGTCCCAACCACGAATCGCGCCTTGGCTAATCGAAACATCAGGGCTTGGAATGAGTTTTTCAGCACTAAAATGACTACGAGTCCCTAAACCATCGCAGGTTGGACAGGCACCAAAGGGGTTGTTAAATGAAAATAAACGTGGTTCCAGTTCTGCAACGGCACGGTCACATTCAGGACACGAGTGTTTAGCTGAAAAGACCCGATCGGGATGTTCACCGTTCATCCACGAGAGAATGGCAATATCACCACCGAGACGTAGAGCAGTTTCAAAAGATTCTGCAATACGGTTGCCGAGGTCATCACGGACTTTGAAACGATCCACCACCACTTCAATGGTGTGCTTTTTCTTTTTATCGAGTTCTGGGATCGGATCGAGATCTACAATTTCACCATCGACACGGGCACGCACAAAACCTTGACTTTGTAGTTGTTCGAACAGGTTTGAATATTCACCTTTACGTTCCCGCACTACAGGCGCAAGCAGCATCAGGGCGGTCCCTTCATCTAATCCTTTTACTGCATCGACCATTTCCGACACAGTCTGAGCCACCATCGGCAAATCATGTTCTGGGCAAAACGGTGTGCCGACACGTGCGTAGAGTAGACGTAAATAGTCATAAATTTCGGTAATGGTGCCCACCGTAGAGCGTGGGTTGTGGCTGGTCGACTTTTGTTCAATCGCAATTGCAGGGCTTAAGCCTTCAATTGAGTCAACTTCAGGTTTTTCCATTTGTGATAGAAACTGGCGCGCATAGGCCGAGAGCGATTCGACATAACGACGCTGACCTTCGGCGTACAGTGTATCAAATGCAAGCGACGACTTACCTGAACCAGAAAGTCCCGTGATCACCACGAATTTGTCGCGGGGAATATCAAGGTTCACATTTTTTAAGTTATGGGTACGTGCGCCTCGAATACGGATATGACTTTGGCTCATAAAACTATCTCGAAATTGTGCAGATAAAGGAGGTATATGATAACGACTTATGCTTTGTTCAAGTGTTACAGATGATTTTATAGCGACAAATTATGTCGGCTAGAAGAAAAAATGCTGCTGATAGACTGTAGCTAGATTTGATGGTCGAGACAAGTCTCAAAGTAGAGTGACAGACTGAGAGTTGGAGATGAAAAATTTGATATAAATATAGGAATAGAAGAAACATTAAAAATGTCAGGTGTATGGCAAAGCTAAAATGCTGTTGTCATTTGTATCGTTTGTCATACGCCTGAATGAGATCGTAATAGTTATGCTCTTATGCTGCGACTAACATGCGATGGCATAGCTACGTTCAAAGATTGAATCGACTGTTTCAAAAGCAAAAGGACGCGCGATGTCATGATGAATTCGCGCATAAAAATTAACCTCATGCTCAAGGGTTTGCAAGAAAGTGTCGTAGTCATCTTCAAAGTCAGGTAAGTCGAGTAAATCTTGTTGCCGACTTAAAAGACAATGATATTTTTTAATAAAAGCTAACATCAGTTTTTGAATGTGTGGATTGGTATAATAAATCAGATAGGTCGCGGCAGAACCGCAGTGTAAACAGCCTTTTTCAAGATAAATTTCTTCGTTATTTAGCCAGCAGCATTGTACGGTAAAAAATGCACGAATGGCTTCAGTACCTAGAGTATCAGGATGCATGGGAATGGCCCTCGAGA
Organism: Acinetobacter sp. WCHAc060042; assembly: GCF_003231195.1. Taxonomy (NCBI): domain Bacteria; kingdom Pseudomonadati; phylum Pseudomonadota; class Gammaproteobacteria; order Moraxellales; family Moraxellaceae; genus Acinetobacter; species Acinetobacter sp. WCHAc060042. Next base: position 114,684 of record NZ_QKVN01000005.1, on the reverse strand, counting down.
GTTAATTATGCAAATGATAATTATTATCATTGGTGAAGTTTAGTTTTAAATCCTTAAAATAGCAATCGCGTCATCTGAAAAAATACGATGTTTGGGCAATAAAAAAGCCCTGAAGGGTTCAGGGCTTTTGGGATCATTTGAGCTTTTAAGCGTGGTCTAAACCGAGCCATTGCTGTTGTTTATAAGCGCTGTCCCAGAATAACCATTCCAGTTCAGCCCCTTTACGGTAGGCTTTATGCATTTTCTCAATGGTGTCAGCATCACAACGTGCAGCTACTTTATCAATGGTTGCAATCACATTGCGCACAGCTTGATTGAATTCTTCTCCTGCATAAGTATCAATCCAGGCTTGGTATGGGTTGTTAGCGATAGAGTTGCCCACAATGTCTTTACCGACTTCAGCATAAATCCAAAAACAAGGTAAGAGTGCCGCTAACACCACAGGATAGCTTTCAGACCATGCTGTTGCGGTTAAAAAAGAAGTGTAATGATGACAAGCTAAAGTCAAAGGAGTTTCTTCAAATTGTTGTTTTGAAATCCCAAAGTTTTTCATAAAACCATCGTGCAAGCTGCGTTCGACTACAATTGCTTCTTTGGCCCCTTGGCTAAACTGAATAATGTCATCAGCATCATAAGCTTTGGCGCCACATACGGCGAGCGCGCGACCATAAGCCACCAAGTAATGTGCATCTTGGATGACATAATGACAAAACGCTTCTTTATTCAAGCTACCTGAAGCCAATTCTTGGTTAAAAGGCAAAGCCAATGTTTTTTGATATAAGTCGACATTACGTTGCCAAACATCTTGAGAAAAAGCCATTAATTTATCCTGAGAAAAGCCGAAATATGGGCAAGACTATAACAACTGTTGACTCGGAAGAACAATCCAACACTGTGTGGTGAGGAAATAAGTAAAAATTAACGAAGATGTTTTGGTTTCATCTACAAAAACGGTCATAATTGCGACCATAAAACTCAACCTGATTTTTAAGTTTTAGTTAATTTCCAAATTTTTTAAAGGTCGATCTGTCATGATGAAACATTTTGGTTTCTCTATCATTTTTACGATCGTGTGTCTTGCGTTGTCTGCGTACTGGGGTTTTACCCATGGACCAGAAGCGGGCTTAAAGACCATGTTTACTGCACTGACTATTACTGCCATTTTAGCGGTGATGGAAGTCTCTTTATCTTTTGATAATGCTGTGGTCAATGCGTCCGTGTTACGTGGTTGGGATCATTTTTGGAAAATGTTATTCCTTACCGTGGGTATTTTAGTCGCTGTATTTGGTATGCGCTTAATCTTCCCTGTCGCAATTGTGGCGGTAACTGCAGATATGGGCTTCGTTGAAGTCGTTCAATTGGCTTTAAATGATCCGAAGACTTATTCACAACGTTTGATGGATCATCATCCTGAAATTGCTGCATTTGGTGGCGCGTTCTTATTGTTAGTGTTTCTTAACTTCTTTTTGGATGAAGGTAAAGATACGCACTGGTTCCGTTGGTTGGAGCGTCGTTTGGCAAACTTGGCCAATGTCCCTGCAATGTCTGTATTCTTGGCCTTGATTGCACTCTTGGTGATGGCGGCGAATGTTGATGAAGCCAAACGTCTAGTCGTGACTATGGCAGGAATCTGGGGCATCGTGGTTTATATTGGTGTACAGGTACTGAGCCATTTACTCGGTGGCGAGCCTGAAATTGATGAAGATGGTAATGCAATTGTGCATGATGCCAATGGCGCAACGACAGGTGTCGTTAAAGCGGGTATCGGTGGTTTCTTATACCTCGAAGTTCTCGACGCATCGTTCAGTTTCGATGGTGTGATTGGTGCCTTTGCCATTACTTCCGATGTCGTGATTATCATGTTGGGCCTTGCCATTGGTGCGATCTTTGTGCGTTCGATGACCATTTACTTGGTCGAAAAAGGCACCTTGGATGCTTATGTCTTCCTTGAACATGGTGCGCACTATGCAATTGGTGCTTTGGCATTTATTATGCTGGCAAGTGGTACAGGTCTTCATGTTCCTGAAATTGTTACAGGTTTAATTGGTGTAGCCTTTATTGTTTGGGCCGTGATTGCGTCTATCCAATATCAAAAACATCAAGCCGTTTAAAGCAGCTTGTTTTGAACCGAAGAAAAGCGCAGCTCAGGCTGCGCTTTTTGTTTTTCAGATCAGGAACGCTTTTATTAAATATAAAATTCATGTCGCTAGTCGGATTGAATAGCCTATAATCTTGATCCAAGATTAATTCAATACAGTCTGTCTTCGTTTATGATGAATGCTTTAGAACGTCGTTCAACTTTTGCCTTAAGCAGTATTTTTGCCTTACGCATGTTGGGTTTGTTCATGATCATCCCTGTCTTTTCTGTAGCAGGGCAGACTTATGAATATGCAACACCTGCACTGCTCGGTTTAGCTGTGGGGATTTATGGTTTAACCCAAGCTATTCTACAGATTCCATTTAGTCTGATTGCTGACCGTTATAGTCGGAAGCCTTTGGTGGTTTTTGGGCTGCTTCTGTTTGCATTGGGCGGTGCAATTGCGGCAATGTCAGACACTATTTATGGGGTGATTATTGGTCGTGCTATTGCTGGTGGTGGTGCTGTTTCTGCTGTGGTGATGGCGCTCCTCGCCGATGTGACCCGTGAAGAAAACCGCATGAAAGCCATGGCAACCATGGGGATGAGTATCGGGGTTTCTTTTGCTGTAGCCTTTAGTTTGGGGCCGTGGCTTACCGGTTTGGTGGGGATTTCAGGTTTGTTTTGGGTAACGACGATCATGGGCTTGGCCGCCATTTCAATGTTGCTGTTGGTTCCAAAAGTTACCCGCCACCATCGAAATTTTGATCAAGGTTATTTGGCTCAGCTCAAACAAGTTTTAAAAATGGGTGATCTGAACCGCCTGCATGTATCAGTGTTTAGCTTACATTTATTGCTGACAGCAATGTTTATTTATGTCCCATCACAGTTGATTGATTTTGCCAAAATTCCACTCAATTCGCATGGTTGGGTGTACTTGCCATTGTTGGTAATTAGCCTGTTTTTTGCTTTCCCAAGTATTGTATTGGCTGAAAAATACCGCAAGATGCGCGGCATCTTTTTAACTGCGATTGGCGGTATTATTTTAGGCCTAGGCATTCTAATTTTTGGTTTTGAGTCAAAGTATATTTTGCTCACGGGTTTGGGCTTATTCTTTATTGCTTTTAATGTTATGGAGGCGTTGTTGCCCTCATGGTTATCGAAAGCCGCACCAATTCAGTCTAAAGCCACCGCGATGGGCGTAAATGCCAGCAGCCAGTTTTTAGGCGCTTTTTTTGGTGGCGTTACAGGTGGACAATTATTGTTATTAAACAATACTGCTTTGGGCTGGAGTATTCTGACTGGACTTGCCATTATTTGGTTATTGATTAGTTTTGGTTTGGCGCAGCCACGCTATTTATCTTCGATGGTGCTACGTTTACCTGAACATAAACAAACAGATGAATGGACTTCCCAACTTTTAGCGATTCGTGGTATTGAAGAGGTCGTGGTGATGTCTGATCAGCAAGTGGCGTATGTCAAGGTCGATAAGCAGCAAATAGATGATGCGACGCGACAAGATTTAACGCAGTTGTTAGGGAAAGAGGTAGCCATTTAAGCATAACTCTTATAAAGTAAATAATAGAAATAGATAGGAAGTAAACATCAGATGCGCGGTGTAAATAAAGTTATTTTAGTGGGCACATTAGGCCGAGATCCAGAGACGAAAACTTTTCCAAATGGTGGTTCGTTGACTCAGTTTTCAATTGCAACCAGCGACTCTTGGACAGATAAAAGTACAGGTGAGCGTAAAGAGCAAACTGAATGGCATCGTATTGTGTTACACAACCGTCTAGGTGAAATTGCGCAACAATACCTGCGCAAAGGCTCAAAAGTGTATATTGAAGGTTCATTGCGTACGCGTCAGTGGACAGACCAAAATGGTCAAGAGCGTTACACCACAGAAATCCGTGGTGAGCAAATGCAGATGCTAGACAACAACCGTCAGCAAGGTGAGCAAATGCAAGGCGGAAATGATGGTTATGCACAACCACGTTTCAACAATAACCAAGGTGGAGGTTATAACAATAACAACCAAGGCGGTTATGGTGGCAATCAAGGTGGTACCAACCAACAAGGTGGTTATGCGAACAATAACCCAAGTGGTTTTGCACCAAAAGCAGCACCTCAGTCTGCGCCTGCAACAGCACCAGCGGATATGGATGATGACCTTCCGTTCTAACTGGTATCAGGTATAAACCTTGTACAAAGTGATCAAAAAGAACTTGATTGATATCAAGTTCTTTTTTTATGTGCAGAGAAACTTAGATATTTTGGATAAGGCACATTGTTTATTTTAAAGGGCTTAAAAATTGAAATTAAAACAATCAAAAAGCGAAGCCTCTGGATGGATGTGTTGTGGAACAGGCTTTATCGGCTATACCGTTTTTATATTCTTTTTGCTCTCAGAAAGAACACATGGCATCCATTATTCTGAAAATCTTGCTTTATTTAATCAAAATATACTGTATTTTTTGGCCTTTCTCTTAGTTACGTTATCTATAGGGAAAAAGCGTCTATTTACAGATGGGCATGGAAATAGCCCCGTATGGGTGGATAGGTATGTTGCCCCATTTGTATTTTTTTTATTAGGTGTCATATTCCCTGCGATGTTTTTTATTCTGATAATTAAATAAGTTAAAGTGATCATTTAATATCGTAGATATTGTATCAATGAATTTATACAGTCGCATTTTCAAGGGCTTTTCTGTTGTGGCTGTGCCTGCATTAAAGTGTCTTCATTGGAAACTCACAGTTAAATAGTGGTTTTTTATACTGTATTTTATTTTCTAAATATTGATCTGATAATTTAATTGTAATTCATCAGCATTTTTACCTCTAATTCCCCAGTTTTCTTTAGGGGTTTCAAATATTGTGATTTCAATATCATTGAAATCAATTCCACATAAATCATTAATGTTTTGAAATAGTGTGTTAATAAGGGCTTTTTTTGCTTCTTTTGTCCTGCCCTCAAACATAGAGATTTCGATAATGATGTAAGATTCTGTACGGTCTGATGGGTAAATAAAATGTTCTGATTCTAATGAAATGAAACGTTGAAACTTTTTTTCTATGGGATATTTCAGTGTTTTGGTTAACGCTTGGTGAATGGCAATACTTAGATGATCTCGATGTTTTTTTATGGTTTTATTTAAAGCATAGATTTTAATTTGGGCCATGACTTTCTCTATTTTTTAAAATGAAATTAATGGGGATAGATCATCATTCATCTTAACAGAGTGTATGCAAATTCATTTGAAAAAGATCATTGTTAGTTTGTACGCATTTAAGATGAACGGATTGAAAACCCACCATCGAATAGTGGGTTTTGGTCGCAAATTTTATTTTTTCAGTGAAACCCACATTGTAATTGTGGCACGAAAAACCAGTTCTTGAGCAGTGTTTTTAACTTCAACATTGACCACATAATCACTGCCTTCATTCCAAACAAAATTGGACTGTGCTGGTGTTGCCACTGCGACTAAATCAGTCGATGCTTTCTGTATATATTCGACTTGCATGCCTTTTGGAATCCAGCGGTGCGTATTGGGTACAGTCACATCGGTCATGGTGCCTCCAGCGAGTTCTGCCATATTACACATCGCAATGGCATGCACAGTACCAATATGATTCAACACAGCACGGTGTTTTTTTATGCTCACTTCGCAGTAGTCTGGGCGCAGTTGTTCGAATAATGGGGAGATACTGCTGAAATAAGGCGCCTTTAAACACAGCAGTTTTGAAAATGTCCATTTCCCAGCAGGTTTGGCTTCTAGGGTTTTCCATATTTTTAAGGCTTGACTCATGGTGATGTCCTTCATGCATTATTTGAAGAATAATATTCTCATACAGAATATTATTCTGTATTTGGCTGATTTGACGACTCTGCTACACAAAAGAGCGAGTCTTGATTTATGATGAGCACAGTAAAAAAGGAATGATGATGCAAAACATAGCCTTACTTGAACGAATTTATCCTGGTCGACGTGCGGAGCTTAAACGTCAGATTTTAAATTGTGCTTTACAACAGTTTATTCAGCAGGGTATCGAAAGCACGACCATAGAGATGATTCGAGATGCTGCTGAGACCAGTGTTGGGGCGATTTATCATCATTTTAAACATAAAGAAGGCATCGTTTCGGCTTTATATATTTCGGCTTTAAAGGATCAAGCGACTCAACGTATGCACGCTTTGCAACAGAGTCAAAACCTTAAACATGGACTGTATGCCGTTATTCATAGTTATCTGGACTGGGTAGAGCAGTATCCTGATTTTGCACGATTTTTATATGCAGCCAGTTACAGTGTGCAGCAAGGGATACATGCCGAAACGTTAAAGCAGGAAAACTTACAGCGTAATTTGCAATTAGGTCAGTGGCTGGCGCTTCAGCCTGATGCCGAGTACATGACTGCTGTGCCAGTTGAACTTCGCCTTTCTCTGATGATTGGACCAACAGAAAGCTACTGCCGTGCTTGGTTATCTGGTCGAGTAAGCCCTTTACCTACAGATTATGCAAACATTTTAGCTCAAGCAGCATGGCAGTCTTTAAATGCATTTCAGATGTAAAACTTGATAGTGACAACTGTGAAAAGGGTAAAACTTAACGAGGGCTTTCTAATCTAAAAAACCGATAAATTTCATGAAAACTTACTGTTTCACCAATTTTTAATTTGCACGTATTCTAGCTTCATTACTTAAGCACATTCATTCATTTTTGAGGAAAAATACATGAGTTTAATCAATACTGAAGTTAAAGCGTTTAATGCAACAGCGTACCAAAATGGTGAATTTATTGAGTTGTCTGAACAAAACCTTAAAGGCAAATGGTCTGTTGTATTTTTCTATCCTGCTGACTTTACCTTTGTTTGTCCAACCGAATTAGGCGATTTAGCTGATCATTATGCTGAATTCCAAAAATTGGGTGTGGAAATTTATGGTGTATCTACAGATACTCATTTTACCCATAAAGCATGGCATGACACTTCAGATGTGATTGGTAAAATTCAATATCCATTGATTGGGGATCCGACTTGGACATTGTCTAAAAACTTTCAAGTACTGATTGAATCTGATGGTTTGGCTGATCGTGGTACATTTGTGATTGATCCCGAAGGAAAAATCCAAATTATTGAAATTAATGCAGGCGGTATTGGCCGTGATGCTTCTGAACTGTTACGCAAAGTAAAAGCTGCACAATATGTACATGCGCATCCAGGTGAAGTATGTCCAGCAAAATGGAAAGAAGGTGAAGCGACGCTGGCTCCTTCAATTGATTTGGTCGGTAAAATTTAAGTAAATCGAATGATACAAGGTCGCGCATCGTTCCAATCTATTGGAACGATGCGCATAAAAAAATCAGCCCAGTGGCTGATTTTTTTATGTTGAGTACGGTTATTTTTTTAAAGGTGATAGCCTTTACTGTTGGTGGCAAAGTCGCGTATGCCTTGAACCAAATGTTCAATCAGTTTTTCCATGACCAAGCGCTGTCCTTTGCGTGAAGCATAGACCAGTTGCACGGTGCCAATATTGGAACACCAGTCAGGTAAAATATGAACCAAGCGACCAGTTGTAATGTCATCTTCTACGGTTAAGTAGGGCAGATTGGCAATGCCTAAACCATCTAAGGCTGAATAATAAATGCCTGCTACGTCATTACTTTTTATCCGTGGCGTCAAAGGAATGACGATCTGTTCTTGGGTCTCAATATGATGTAATAGCCACTGATATTGGTTCTTTTGTACCCCAAGCGCGAGGGTTGGGAAATCATTCAATTCTGTCGCAAATTGAATGTTGCGTCCTTGTAGAAGTTCAGGGCTGGCAACTAGGCAATGTGTAGTTCTTACGACATCACGTACTACAATGCTGGAGTCTTCATTGGCTGTGAAATTGGTACGAATCGCCAGATCAATATCATCATGTAGGACATCCACACGACGACTGGTGAGCTCCATTTCAACTTGAACTTTGGGATATTGTTTTAGAAACTGATTGAGCAAACTGCGAATTTGATAGCGCATCATGACCGAAGGGCAACTCAGTTTGATTAAACCCTGAGGTTCGCTTTTCTGTTTCAGTAAAACGTTGTTGGCAGTTTCAACTTGCTGAATAATTTGTTGGCATTCTTCAAATAATTCCTGCCCCAAAGGTGTCACTTTAAAGTGACGGGTTGAGCGTTGAATGAGATTCACATTATATTTAGCTTCAAGGTCTAAAATGCGGCGACTGAGCTTCGATTTGGTGATATTTGAGGCCTCACTTGCAGCACTAAACCCCCCGTGTTTGACCACAAGATAGAAATAATAATAGTCGTCAAATGAATGCATGATGTGTTTAAGCCTGTATAGATTTACGACATATCGCAGTCTGTTATGAATGTCTTACACTGTATCATTGCAGATGGGTAAGCACGACGAAAAAGTGATCTGAAGATCTAATGCTGGCCTGTTCAGTTTTCTTGTCATGAGCCCCTTAATTTTTGAGTCCGTAAAAAAGTATCTTGCAACATAGCAGTGTTTCACTGCAGAACTTGCCAGATTCCTTTGATGCGGAAATAGATCGCAGGACGTTGACTTGTTTAAAATGGTTTTGCCTTGAATTGTGCCAGATAAAAGTTCTACCTATCAAATAACATGATGAATTTAAAAATAAAATGCCAATCAATTTCTGAACTGATTGGCATTAATCCAAAGATCGCTTCTTCGCTCAGCAGATTATTTGCTCGCTGTATTTTTGCTATAACTTTGAATCAGGTTTTTATAGTCTGGGATGTGTGCTGCAAAAAGAGCGCCTAAGCCTTCAATATCATTACGCCAGTCACGGTGTAATTCACAAGCTGCACCAAACCAAGACATTAGTTGAGCACCAGCTTGTGACATACGATCCCATGCGGCATCACGCGTGATGGGGTTAAATGTTCCTGAAGCATCAGTGATGATAAATACTTCAAATTCTTCTTCAAGTGCTGAAAGTGCAGGGAATGCCACACAAACCTCTGTCACCACACCTGCAATGATTAACTGTTTTTTACCTGTTGCTTTGACTGCTTTGACAAAGTCTTCATTGTCCCATGCGTTGATTTGTCCTGGACGTGCAATATAAGGAGCATCTGGAAACATATCGACCAATTCTGGGACTAAAGGGCCGTTTGGACCATCTTCAAAGCTGGTGGTTAAAATGGTGGGAAGATTAAAATATTTTGCTGCTGCGGCAAGGGCAAGCACATTGTTTTTAAATTTATCAGGGTCAATATCACGGACCAATGACAGCAAACCTGCTTGATGGTCAACTAACAGCACGGCTGCATTATCTTTGTCTAAACGAATATATGGCTGAGTCATTTTTCTATCCTCTGTGTGATTATCTATAAAACCGAAAAGCCAAAGATCTGTTTATTTTCGCTTTTCGATTTAGCACCATCCTAGTGATGAAAATGGGACAATAAAATAAGCCAAACGAGATGCTTAATCTTAAAAATAGGAAAATTTGAGCAAAAATATGCCATCACAATAAAAGATGGCTTTGTTTTTCAAATGGTTTTTATAAAAGCAGGATGGTTCTAATGATATTGTCCTACTGGTGTGATTGTGTGTATTGGCACAGAGCTATAAGTGAACTGAGGAAAGGGGTAGTATAGATTGCATATTCATCCTATCCATATAGGAGTTCCAAGATGAAAAAAGTAATAGGTGTATATCGCAATCAAAACATGCATTGGGTCGGTGACGGTTTTCCAGTTAAAAACCTGTTTTCATACGACCGTTTAGGCCAAGCCATTAGTCCGTTCTTACTGTTGGACTATGCTGCACCATACAAATTTGATCCGACTACGACTCAACGTGGTGTGGGTTCACATCCACACCGTGGTTTTGAAACCGTTACTATTGCATATAGTGGCGAAGTCACACATAAAGACTCGAGTGGTGGTGGCGGTACGATTAACACAGGTGATGTACAGTGGATGACCGCAGGTGCAGGTGTGGTGCATGAAGAGTTTCATTCACCTGCCTTTGCTGAACATGGTGGTCTGTTTGAAATGGTGCAACTTTGGGTGAATTTGCCAGCCAAAGATAAAATGACTACGCCACGTTACCAAGCTTTGACTGTTGCGGAAATTCCACGGATTGAAATGGATGATAATGCAGGACATATCCGTGTTATTGCAGGTGAGTTTGGCGGTCATCATGGTCCAGCGCAAACTTTCAGCCCAGTCAATGTATGGGATGGAGAACTCAAAGCAGACTACGAAACTTTTGTGCATGTTCCTGTGACTCATAACACCATTGTGGTTGTGCTCAGTGGCGAAGTGCTGATTAATGGCACACAAAAAGTGGTGGATAGTTCAATTGTGATGTTCGCTCAAGATGGCGAAGCTGCAATCCAGTTTCAAGCACTCACAGACACTAAATTTTTGGTGTTGACGGGTGAGCCACTCAACGAGCCTATCCAAGGTTATGGTCCGTTTGTGATGAATAGCAAAGAGGAAATAGTACAGGCTTTTGATGATTTTAATCGTGGAAAGTTTGGTGAAATTCCAGTTGCTGTGGTGGACTAAGCACTGACTGTCTAAAAGAAGAAATCCCTACTCGGTCAAGAGTAGGGATTTTTTATGCGCTGTATCTTTCTAGTTTTAGCTCGTTTTGCATAGTTACCTATGCAATATTATGTGATGTAGTTATCATTTTTATGTGGGGCGTATCTTAGCGTCTTTTGCGGATGTTGTAAAACATCTATTTTAAAAATAGTTAATTTATATCTATTGTTTTTAAACAACTTAAATTTTAATTTGGAACAAGATTCAGAAAAGCATAAATTTGTTTACATGCTTCTTTTTAGTGTAATGAAATGTAATTTCAGCTGATTGTGTATTTTAGACAAGGTGCATGAAAAGATGTGATTCTGGTATTTTTTAATAGCCCTATTTTTTCGACATTGGGTCATAATTTCAGTCAATATAAGTCAGATTGACGGATCATAATTTTGGATATTGCAGTTATTGGTAGCGGCATGGCTGGTCTTGCTACCGCAAGAATTCTGAAGGATGCAGGGCATAATATTACTATTTTCGAAGCGCTGACTGGGCGTGGTATGGATAGCCACAGTACAGAGTTTGAAGGTGGTTTGATTGATGCTCCCTTACGTGTCATGAACCCGCACTTATGGAAAAATACCTTGAGTCTTGCGACTTATTTGGGCATTAAAACCTATCCTGTGCGTACCTATATGGCATGTAGTTGGCTGTTTGAAGATCGTACTGAAACGTGGTTAACCACGACGCGAAGTCGCATCGGCAATTTTCCAATTATTAATAATCGCAAAGGTCTCCAACAGTATGGATGGCGTTTGGTTAAAGGCATGTTGCAACTTAAAACTGCGATTGCTAAGTTCTTCAAATCTAAAGATCAAGACATGACTTTGGCTGAGTTTATTAATCAGCATGAGATTGAAGAAGTATTTTGGCATGGTGCAGTTATGCCAGTGCTTTATACCATTTGTACCTGCAATCCAAAAACCATTGGTGAATGGCCTGCCAAACCATTGTTGATCTTTTTACGTCAATTGACCGATGGCGATGCTTTACTACGTCTACAAGGCGGAACCCCAGCTTTGGTGGATAAGTTGATTGAAAATATCAATATTCAAAGTGGCTCGGCCATTACCAAAGTTACAGAACAAGCTGAAAAGGTTTTGGTAGAAAATAACAAGGGCGAACAGCAATTATTTGATCGTGTGGTGGTTGCAACCCCAACGACCAAAATTGAAGAATTTTTAGATTCTGCACAATTTGTCGATGATATTGCGTTGTTAAGACAATTCCGTTTTGAGCAAGGTCAACTGGTCATTCATACCGATTCTTCTGTGATGCCGCCAAAGCGTAAAGATTGGTCAGTGCTCAGTTATATGATGGATCGTAAGTTTACCCGTCAACAGTTCACAGTCTGGCTTAACTCAGTAGAACCAAGTCTGGTCGGTAAAAATGCGGTGTTCCAAACGTGGCAGCCCGTGACGGAGATTGATCAGAAAAAAGTGATTTCAACCGTAACCTTAACTCGCGCCGTGGTGGATTCAAAAACCGTCGCGCTGAATAAAGAATTACAACAGCGTCATAAAATGGCAAACCGAAAAGTCTTTTTCTGTGGTTCATGGTCGTGTGATGGTTTACCAATTTTAGAATCAGCAGTGACCTCTGCAATGCATATTGCAGAAATTTTTGGTGCACCATTGCCGTTTGTAGGATTAAAACCTAAAGTTGAGGTTGCCCCACAACTCGGCTACTAAAGCATGAAATGGCTCCAAACTTTACAGCAATATTTTCCAAAGCATAAGTATGCAATTGATGCCAAACAATTGGGAGATCACGCTGTACTGGCTTGGAGCAATCTCGGCTATTGGGAGGATGGTCAATCATCTTACCCTGAGGCTGGCCAAGCTTTGGCCATGCGCCTTGCAGATCGGTTACAGCTAGATGCCAATGATCGGGTTTTGGATTTGGGCTGTGGGCAGGGGGCGAGCCTACTGCTGTGGCGACAGCATTACCATGTTCAGCAACTTTGCGCGGTTGAATTACAAGTCGAATGTGTGCAGCGCATACGACACACTTTAAATTCAAATATACAGATCATCCAAAATTCTTTTTTAAATTTAAATTCAAAGACATTCTCTAGACCTTTTGATGTGGTGCTGTGTCTGGATGCTGCTTATCACTGTGATTTAAATTTATTCCTGCGATCCACCCATTCTATTTTAAATTCAAACGGTCGGATTGGATTTCATTATCTGATGCTAAGCGATGCATTTTTGAATTTAAATCGTTTTGAGAGGCTTCAACTGAAAATGCTGTTAAACGCTGCGGACGTTCATTTAGGTCATCTTCAATTAGAAGCAGACTTGATGCACAGCATTCAAGCACAGGGTTATCAGCAGATTGAAATTGAGGATATATCTGGTGCAGTATTCTCAGGTTTTTCAAATTATTATCATGAGCACTTGGTGCAAAATGTAGTTAAAAACTTGGATGATTTGAAAATTCAAATGACAGCTAAACTTTGCCAAAAATTATTTGAACAGGGCATCGTGCGCTATGCTCAAATTACAGCAATTAAAGATATTTAAAACGAAATAAAAACCTAAAGGCTAGAAACAACAAAGCCTCACTAAAAAGCGAGGCTAAGTATAAAATGGTGCCGGCACACGGATTCGAACTGTGGACCTACTGATTACAAGTCAGTTGCTCTACCAACTGAGCTATGCCGGCAACGTGGAAAGAATAATAGCGGATTTTGTTGAAAACGCAAGCCAAAAAGTGAGCGATTGAAATACACATCATCTTTTGTACAAACTTCACCCACCATCGGGTGGGTGAACGTTCAGAATAAAGCAGTAAGCTAGAATGAAACTGTTTTTTTAAAAAGCGTTAAGTGAGTACATGGAACTTATTTGCTCCTTAAAATTTGATCGAGGTCTTGGGCACATTCTTCCAACGTAAAAGCCATATCGAGTTGCATTTGAGGTTTGAGTTCATTGGCCAGCGTTCTCCATTGTTCAATCAGACGAATTGCTTTTTGAATTTTGTGTTTGTTGACATCCTTTGCAAGGGTTGGGGTATAACCGCCTCGTTTAGCGTTTTTAATTTGTTTGACATAATTGGTGCTGTTATTCATTCCGACTCCCGAATAGCAGTTTTATTGGTCAATTTCGTGTTTCGCTAGTTTTATACCGCAAATTCATTGTGCTTGATGAACATTGCATCTAGATGATAAGTGATGATTTATTTTTAACCTCCCTGCTTATTTGTTTTAGCCCAACTTTCAGTTAGGTTCAAGCATTTATTCTTTAATGAATCTTTATTTTTGTGGTGAAATTTCTCCTAATGGCTAAAGCTTGTGTTTCATAAAGCAGACTTTATGCCAAGTTGAATGTGCAACTTATATCTGCATAAAAAGAGCCTTAACCTGAATGAAGAGCGTCACACTTGTGCTAAAAGACGAGGAGTGAAATGAGCAGAAATGCAAAAGGAATGTATAGATTGAAAGGGATGAGTTGGAATTCAGTTTATTCTTTGTATGTGGATTAGGGTTTTAAATCTCTATGGATAGGGGCTGAGCACCATTTTTTGAATGTTGTGTAGTGCTCAGTGTTTTATGATGTGATACTCAGTGTCGCGTTCATCCTATGCAGGATTAATGATGGTGATGATGGTGTCCGTGCTTATGTTCATGCTCATCATAATCTTGTCGTATACAGCAGCCTGCAACATATTGGCTGCTTCCATCTGTATAGAATTCTTCTTTCCACACGGGCACTTCGTGTTTAACACGTTCAACGGCTTCTTCACAGGCTTGAAATGCTTCTCTGCGATGGGGAGCATAAGCAATCGCAATAATTGCTTTATCTCCAATATCTAACTTGCCAATACGGTGCACAACGCGAACATAGTGCAGACCATATTTTTCTTGTATTTCCTGTTCAATGGCTCGAATCATCTTCTCTGCAACAGGAGCATAGGCGGTATATTTTAAAGCCTGAACCGCTCGCCCTTCATGATGATTGCGGACGGTTCCGATAAAAATCCCAGTTCCACCACATTCAGGAAAAGCCTGAATTGTATCAAAATGATTTAAATCAAGAGCTGTGTCTTGAATACGTGGAAACACAAGCATATTAGCCTCCTGCGACTGGCGAAAGTAAAACCAAAGTACAGTCTTGAGTCAAGACTGTTTGACGAGGAATAATGTCTTCACCTATAGCACAGGCACAGCGTTCTACCATGTCAGCCGCAGATGGATAGTGTGTTTTAATTTGGTTTAATACATCCGTAACTAAACTGTTTGATGCACAGTTCAAGTTTAGATCAGCAGGCAGGTGTTTTTCGATGGCACCGTAAGCTTCGATTTTAATATGAATGTCCTGCATGATGAGTTCCGTTTAATGGGTTCAAAACAATTTGTGATTCAGTCGTTTTCAATAGGTCTGGATGCACTTTAGCACTATTCAATTCGCTCCTCAAAATCTCAAAGGTCATTGTCTTCAGATGGATTCATATTCGACTTTTTGCTTCAAATTTGCTATTTCAGAATGACCGCCTGAATTGAGTCACTCAGCGTCATTTTATGCCAGCTTTCTGGTAGGCCTGCACTTCTTCAAACGAATTTAAGCTATGAAAAGTTGAATGTTGATTTTGAATATTTACTCTTTGAGGGCATAGATTTGCAAAACATTGTTTTAAGCTAAGCTGTTGGCGCTCTAAATGCTGATTGAATGTGTCGAGACTGCTGCGTTTCAATAAACAAAAAGGATAAAGTGCTTGCCCATTGAACGCGACGTAAGCAACGGAAGATAAAGGATGGTGTTTGAGTGCTTGATGCAGCTGAAGCAGGATGTCTTGTGGAATTTCGGTAATGTCGCATGGAACACATAAAATATAATCAGATTGAACATATGACCATGCACTTTTCATGCCGACTAAGGGGCCTAAGAAACCATCTGTATCATCTTTGAAATAGCGAATATCAGGAATTAACGCCAGATAGTTGGCATAGTCACAATGGCTATTGATCCAAACTTCCTGAACTTTGTCCTGAAAAGCTTTATATATTTTTAACAGTTGAATGTCGTGATCAAAGCATTGCAGGAGCTTGTTGACGCCATTCATACGTGTGGCTTGTCCACCAGCTAAGATGATCAAAGCTGTCGCTGGGTAAGGTTGCATTGCATGTACCTGATTTTCAAAATGAGAGAGTCTCTCTCATTTTGAAATCTTTTGTGCTGCGATGATGTGCAATCAAAGTTAAAGCTTTGATTGTCATTATGCATCGGCAGCATTGTTATTGTTGGTTAGAGATAAAGACCATCAATCGACCTCATATCGAAATAAAATCAACATAGTCCATTGAAACGGGAGCATTGGTCTGGGCAGGAATTCGAACAATCACATTGGCCTGATTCAAATTGCTCAACATGTGTGATTGTTGCTTTCCGAGTTTGGCAACCGTCAATTGTCCATGTTCGTTCACATTTAACACCATACGTAACAACTGCTCGCGACTGTCTTGTTTAACGCTATCAGTGAAACGTGCTTTTTTCCATACAGGAGCAGGGGAGTTTATCCCTTGCAGTGCCGCCAATACTGTAGAAACATGTACGGCAAGGCAGGTCAGTACCGCCGCAGGATTGCCTGGTAAACCAATTAAGTAAGAGATATGGTTATCTGCTTGATATTCAGCAAAATATAATGGTTTTCCTGGTTTTTGTGCCACCTGCCAAAAGATTTCTTTTGCCCCTAAGGCCATAGAAACAGGACGAATCAGGTCATAATCCCCAACAGAAACGCCACCTGTGGTAATAACCAGATCATAACCATTCATTGCATTGGAAAGCGATTGAGAGAGTAGACTCTCATCATCAATCACATGTTCTAAATGCACATCTGTTAAACCTTGCTCGTTAAGCCATGCCAAGATCATTGGGGCATTGGCATCAAAAACTTTAGATTCATTATCCAATTGGCTACTGACTTCATCCCCTGTAATCAGAACGGCAATTTTGGGTTGGCAGTAAACCTGTACATCCTGAACACCCGCCATACTGAGTGCAGCAATTAGGCCATTGCCTAAGCGTTGCCCTTTTTGTGCAAGCTGAGTTCCAATACTCAGTTCTTCGCCTTGGTAACGAATATCTGCACCTTTTTCTAAAGCTTGATTTAAAACAGCGAGATTATGGCTACGGGTGATAATTTCTTGTCGTGCTACGGTATCTGCTGAATGGGGGAGTTTGCCTCCAGTAAAAATACGAACAGTTTGTCCTGATTGTATTTCAATGTGCTCTGCAACACCTGCCCGAATTTCTCCAATGACCTCAAAACTTGTGCTCCCTACAAGCAAGTCCTCAGAGCGAAGAGCGTAACCATCGACTGCGCTTTGGGTAAAGAGTGGCAGGGCAACCGTTGATTCTACATCTGCGGCTAAAACATGCCGATGCGCCTGTGCTAAAGGTAAAGTCACGCAAGGTAGTGTTTTGACTGAACGATAATGCGCAAGGGCTTGATCAAGGGTAATTAAACCGACACCTGAACAACTCATTCATAACCTCCCGGATGAGGTAGATCACGGCAAACATCAAAAATATGAACCAATGCAGGTAGAATCGCAGCCATGGATTCACTGGCACCACCACGACTTCCCGGCAATGTGATGACCAATGAGCGGTCAATAAAACCTGCAACACCTCGAGACATTGCTGCATAAGGAGTGCGTTTTTGACCAAAAGCCCTTGCAGCTTCCATGAGTCCATTGAGCTCACGTTCTAGCAAAGGTTGTAAGGTATCGACCGTAATATCTCTTTTGCCAATTCCAGTTCCACCTACAGTAATCACGCAGGCATAGGATTGGGTCAGCTCTAAGACCAAATCTTTTAGCTGAGCTGCTTCGTCAGGTAAAACTTGATAATGAATAGGATCGAAACCTGCTTCGGTTAATGTATCTACGACTGAACGACCTGCTGTATCAGGTTTACGGCCTGCTGCAACTGTATCTGATAGTACCAAAACTGCTGCCGAGACTGGCTGGCGTAAATGGCGTTTGAAGTGTGATTTTCCACCTTTTTTCAGGTCTAATTTGCACTGTTGGATAATCAACTCATGTGGTTCACAATGCGGTTTAAGCATGTCATAAATGGTCAATCCAGCAAGACTGGCAGCAGTGAGTGCTTCCATTTCTACACCTGTGGGTCCAATGGTTTCAACTGTTGCTCGAATCACGACACGATCGGTCAAAAGCTCAAAGTCGACATCAGCACGGTAAATGGGTAGGGGGTGACATAGTGGAATCAGTTCATCGGTGCGTTTTGCCGCTAAAATGCCAGCAATGCGTGCAGTTTTCAGCGCATCGCCTTTTTCAGTATTGCCATCGGCAAGAAGTTGTAAACAATGTGCTGGAGCAAGTAACTCAGCACTTGCTGTTGCCACTCGGTAGCTTTCTGGCTTCATGCCAACATTTTTCATAAAATATTCCGAAACATTAAGGAACCGACAGGCAGTTCAGCAGTTTGATCAGTAGACAACGTTTATGACGTATTTAGATAACACAAAAATAAATGCGGATATAGTCGAATGACTGTCGAACTCAAAATTAATCAACTTATTTAACCACCTATGGCATGCATACTGATTTTGCGTGTTGGAGCCTGTTGATGTTCGATAAAGCCGGCTTTTTTATGCCATACCGCATTCAAAATATGAGTTTGCAATAAAGAAAGATCTGGTTGTTGAAGTAAATGCCGTAGCGGAGTGCCTGTATTGGCAAATAAACAGCTAAAAAGTTCACCTGTCGCAGTCAATCTCAAACGATCACAACTCTGACAAAAAGGTTTGCTGATGGTGGAAATGATGCCTAGTTTATAATGCCCATTGAGTAAATAAAGCGTTGCAGGGTCATGTTGTCTGGCTTGTATTTCAACTTGAAAATGAGATCTAAGTTTTTGAATAATTTCATCTTCAGTAATCACCTTTTCTGCACGCCAGTGATCGGGTTGGTCTAAAGGCATATATTCAATAAAACGTAATTCAAATTTTTGTTGGTAGGCCCATTGGGTGAGTTCGACAATCTCATGATCATTCTTTCCTGCCACCAAGACACAGTTGAGTTTGATTGGGATACCTGCTTGTTGCGCCGCAGAAATTCCCCTTAACACAGGCTCAAGTGGGCGCTGGGTCATGTCTTTAAACGTATCTGGATGGATGCTGTCGAGGCTGATGTTGAGATCATCTAAACCAGCTTGTTTTAGCCCTTGAGCATATTTTTGAAGATAAAAAGCATTGGTAGTCATAGAAATACGTTGTAGACCATGGGCTTTGAGGTGATTTAAATCATGAACAAAATTGACAATACCTTGGCGCATTAACGGTTCGCCACCTGTAAGGCGAATGTGTCGAATACCCAGACGCACCATAACCGCACAAAATTGTAAAAGCTCTTCAAAATTCAAGATATCTTTTTTAGCCAACCACTCTGGGGTGTCTGGCATGCAATAACTACAACGAAAATTACAACGATCGGTCAGTGAAATTCTGAGTTTATGTTTATGACGGCCGAACTGATCGACCAACTGTGACAGTCTGCTCATGCCAAGAGCGGGTGTTACTGTTGTTGTAGTCGAACCATCCATAGTTACTCCACGGGTATAAACACACCTTTGGGTTGTGATCAGAAGAGTATGAAATGTTTTATTTTAAATATCAAACAAACGATAGAGTGAATTAAATTTATCCTTATTTTCAATAGCTTGAGTGGTTTGATTTAAATGGAGCTACATGTGAGAGAGGGTGTTTGTAATAAATAGAGTGTTGAAATTTAATCCTAAAAGGGGGATATTTTTTATCAAAAGTGTTGTTCAGGGTTGTGCCACACAAGTCAAAGAGTTTTTAAAAGTGCAGGAAAACGGCATCAATAGATAACACGTCCAAGCAATTCGCAAATGATATGAGCAAGTCATTTTTATAGTTTAGAAAATGGATAGAGGACGGTCAGATGGAAAATGTTCAAAACAAAAAGCATGACGATGAGCAGACGAATTATGCACGAATAGAGCCGTATAACAATCCTGCGGGTGGCTGGGGAGCGCTATTAAGTGTAGCCAGAAATTTAAAACGACAAGAGGTCTTCAAAAAAGGCGCCATTACACTTCTCAATATTAACCAACCGACAGGCTTTGACTGTCCCGGCTGTGCGTGGCCTGAAAAGAAAGATGCACATGCCTTTAACTTTTGTGAAAATGGGGCGAAGGCGGTTGCTTTTGAAGCCACATCCAAGCGTGTTACGCCTGATTTTTTTGCCACGCATACGGTCAGTTGGCTTTCAGAACAAAGTGATTTTTTCCTTGAAGATTCAGGTCGTCTAACTGACCCAATGCGTTATGACCCTGTTTCTGACAAATATATTCCAATTTCTTGGGATGAAGCTTTTGCCCTGATTGCAAAACATCTACATGCTTTAGACAACCCAGATCAAGCAGCGTTTTATACTTCGGGTCGTGCCAGTAATGAAGCCGCGTTCCTGTATCAGCTCTTTGTTCGTGCTTATGGAACCAATAATTTCCCCGACTGTTCGAACATGTGCCATGAAACCACCAGTGTTGGCTTATTGCACTCGATCGGACTCGGTAAGGGCACTGTCACATTGGAAGACTTTGATATCGCCGATGCGATTTTTAGCTTTGGACATAATCCGGGCACCAACCATCCGCGTATGCTCGGGACTTTACGTGAAGTGTCGCGACGTGGTGGCAATATTGTGGCCATTAACCCCTTAAAAGAACGCGGTTTAGAACGTTTCCAAGACCCTCAAGCGCCTGTTGAAATGATGACCAATGGCAGTACACCCATTAGTCGTTATTATTTCCAACCTAAAGTGGGAGGTGATTATGCGCTCATGTTCGGGATGTTGAAACATTTACGTGAGTGGGACATTCAAGCACTGGCAGTTGGCAAGAAGAGTGTTTTTGACCGATCTTTTATCGAAATGAATACGGTCGGTTTTGATGCCATGATGGCAGAAGTAGATCGAACGCCATGGGCCGATATTCATGCACACACGGGACTTAGTCCTGAACATTTAGAATCTTTAGCTAAAATGTATTTGGATGCGAAAACGGCCATTTTCTGTTGGGGTATGGGGATTACCCAGCATCGACATGGAACGGCCAATGTTCACATGCTTGCAAACCTAATGTTAGCAAGAGGGCATATTGGTCGATCTGGCGCAGGTCTAGCACCGATTCGTGGTCACAGTAATGTGCAAGGTGACCGAACTATGGGGATTAATGAATTACCCAGCACAAAATTACTCGACAATATTGATCGTGTTTTTGGGATTAAATCCCCACGTCATCATGGTTTTGGTGTGGTGGATACGATTAAGGCCATGTATGAAGGGGCGGTCAAAGTTTTTATTGGTTTAGGGGGAAATTTTGCTGTTGCAACACCAGATACACCCTATACCGAAGCAGGTTTGCGCCGTTGTAATTTAACGGTACAGATTGCTACCAAGCTCAATCGTAGTCATTTGGTCTGTGGTAAAGAGGCATTACTTCTACCTTGTCTGGGTCGTACCGAAATTGATATGCAACTGCATGGCGCGCAGGCCGTGAGTGTGGAAGATTCAATGAGTAATGTGCATCTATCTGCAGGGCGTAATGAACCTGCGTCCGAGAATCTTCTTTCAGAGCCTGACATTGTGGCGCGTATGGCAGCAGCCGTCTTGCCAGAGAGTGATATCAAGTGGCAATGGTATGTAGAAAGTTATGACCGTATTCGAGATTCGATTGAAGATGTCTTTGATGAATTCCACGATTTTAATGCTCGGGTCTATCAGCCGGGTGGTTTTCACTTAGAGCATCCTGCCAATCAGCATGTGTGGAATACGCCTGTTGGTAAGGCACAGTTTTTAATTACGCCACTGGCTGAAGTGTATGCCGATAAAGAGAATAAATACGCTGAACAATATACAGGAGCTAAAGTCTATACCTTGATGACCACGCGTTCTCATGACCAATACAACACCACCTTGTATGGACTCGATGACCGTTATCGTGGGGTATTTGGTCAGCGTCGTGTATTGTTTATGAATACTGATGATATTGCAGAAGCAGGTTTTATGGCCGACCAATGGGTGGATATTGAAAGTATCTACTCCGATGGGATTAAACGTGTGGTACAGAGCTTTCGCATCGTGCCATATAACATTCCACGAGGCAGTTTGGCGGCCTATTACCCAGAAACAAACCCACTGGTGGCACTCAGTAGCCATGATAAGTATGCCAAGATTCCTGCCTCGAAAAGTGTGCCTGTGATTTTACATGCTGGCCATGCACCTGAGCATTTTAATTTGGCACAAGAGGTTGATCCTGAGCACGCTAATGAAATTATGAATCGAGTGGGTTAGACCATAGCCAATGGAATGGCACTTATTTTATATGCTGTCATTTCAATCTTTTAAATGAAGTGCTTTGCAATATGGAAGATAAAAAACAGCATGGATATTGAGACAAAAATGTTGAATTCACAAGGGTATGAAACCGTTGAGATCCAGCGTTTAAATGAAAATAAAGCAGTAGAACAGTCGGATTTTGTGGTGCAAGAGTATCCTATTGCATTGGTTTATAACGGTATTTCTCATGCGGTGATGATGGCAACACCAGCAGATGTTGAAGTGTTTGCGAAAGGATTTAGTTTGTCAGAAGGTATTTTGAGTAGTTTAAAAGAATTATATACACTGGATGTTCAAGATACCCAGTTTGGGATTCAGGTCGAGATGGATATTTCTACTCGCGCCTTTATGATGCTGAAACAACATCGACGCATGATGGTGGGGCGAACAGGCTGTGGACTCTGCGGTATTGAAAGTTTGCAACAGCTACATTTGAATCTGCCAAAAATTACCACTGTCGTTTCAGATGTATGGCTGACGCAAATTCCTTATGCAATTTCACAACTGAATATTCGCCAAAAAATTACCCAAATGACGGGTGGGGCACATGCGGCGGCATGGGTTGAGGCGGGGGAAATTGTGGCGCTATTTGAGGATGTCGGACGGCACAATGCTTTAGATAAGTTACTGGGATATATGGCGCAAAATCATCATGACGTGCGTCAGGGTTTTGTGGTCATGACCAGTCGGGCAAGTTATGAACTCATTCGTAAATGTGCTCAACTCAATATTGGTTTATTGGCGTGTATTTCAGCACCGACCTCAATGGCCATAGAAATGGCTAAAAGATCTGGGTTGCAGTTGGCAAGTTTTTGTCGTGGGGATGGTTTTGTTTTATATACTTAAGCTGAATCTGAGAGAAAATACCTTACAGAGGCTATGCGGAGGCATTCGCTACACTGTTTGAGGTTGAGTCATATTGTATATATTTTTTTAAATAATATTAAAGGCTTATTGGTATTTGTCGAGTTGGTGGTTGCTCAGTATTTTTGCGCTTGGATGATCTCTAACTTATCCCGAAAGCCTCGTGTGCTAAAAATCACACAGGTCGAATTGAAACGTGATTGAAATTTATTTCAAACCCAGGGCAAGATGACGTAAGTTAGCCTTATATCAAGATTTATTTCGAACAGACCTTAACTTTATGTTGTAAAGTTAACTTTTATAGAAAACAAAATGGTTTGTCTTTAAGTTAGATTTATTTTTTAAATCATAGCTATTTGTTTCAATGACTTATTTTTATTTGAGTGACAGTGATGCATGATGCCAAATTAAAATTACAGCTTAGAATTTTATGGGATGAAGAAATTGCCATAGGCCCAGGCAAGGCTCAACTTTTAGAAGCAATTCAACGTACAGGTTCAATTTCACAAGCCGCAAAAAGTATGAATATGAGCTATCGCCGTGCATGGCAGTTGGTTGAAACCATGAATCATAGTTTTCAACAAGTCTTAGTGGAAACTCAAAAAGGAGGAACACATGGTGGTGGAGCTCATGTTACCAATTTTGGTGAAGCTATTTTAAGCCAATACAGACAGATGGAACAAAACGCACGTCATGTCATTGAGTATGACTTTCAAGCGATTGCCCAATTTCTTAAACAATAGTGGATAACATCCAACAATAATCTTTAGACAGCTGAATGCTTTTAACATGCAGCCGTCTAAAGATTATGAAGGTCAGATTGAATACAAGACCCTTTGTCTGATCTATCCGCTTATAAGCGTAATACTTATCACGTGATTAGAACCCTAACCATCTCGTTTGAATGATAAATAATCGTTGTCTGGAATTGACGTTGCATATATATCCATATATTTTTAAAAACATATCGGTCATTTTGTAATGTAAAAGGGGAAGATGGTGCTGCTAAACTTTAAGAAGAAAAGTATTCAAATGCTATTATGTTGTGGGCTTATTGTTGGTGTGCAAGCACACGCAGAGCAAGCCATTACTGTTTATGCTGCAGCCAGCTTAACCAATGCAATGACAGATTTAGATGCATTATTTGAAAAACAGAAGAACATCCAAGTCAAAACTTCTTATGCAGGATCGTCGACTTTAGCAAAACAAATTGAGGCGGGTGCACCAGCAGATGTATTTGTTTCTGCTGATGAACAATGGATGAATTATTTACAAAATAAAAAGCTCATTGAGCCAAATAAACGAGTGAATTTACTGGGTAATCGACTGGTTTTGATTTCACCTAAATCGAAACCTGTAAAAATTAAAATGGATAAAAGTTTTGATCCATCTACCGCATTTCAAGGCAAACTCTGTACAGGCGATACCAAAAGCGTCCCTGTGGGAAAATATGGCAAACAAGCACTGACATCGCTGGGCTGGTGGTCGAAACTGGAACCTCGTTTGGTTGAAACTGAAGATGTCAGAGCCGCACTTAACTTTGTGGCACGGGGTGAATGTCAGCTTGGGATTGTTTATGCGACAGATGCCGCGATCAGTAAAGATGTGACGGTCGTTGGCGTATTTCCGATCAATACCCATACTCCAATTATCTATCCTTTAGGCTTAGTCAAAAACAACCCAAACGCTGTAGCTTTTTATCAATTCTTACAAACGAAGCAGGCAAATGTAGTGTTTAAAAAGTATGGCTTTACTGTTTTATCGCCAGCGAAGTGATGATGCTTGCCTTATCCACTGAAGAAATTGAAGTACTCAAACTTTCCTGTCAGGTTGCTGCCACCTGTCTGGCCTTTAGCCTGATCCCTGCATTAGCGGTGGGTTGGGTGTTGGCACGTAAAGAATTTTTTGGTAAATCTTTATTTGAAACCTTGATTTTTTTGCCACTGGTTTTACCACCTGTTGTTCCAGGCTATTTACTTCTACAAGTCTTTGGAAGTAATGGTATTTTGGGGAGGTATCTGGAACCGCTTGGATTGAATTTTGCATTTAACTGGAAAGGCGCAGTTTTGGCTTCAGCCGTGATGGGCTTTCCACTCTTGGTTCAGTCGATTCGTTTGGCCATTGAACTGGTGGATCAACGTTTGGAAATGGCGGCCAAAACGTTAGGCGCTTCATCCTTCGGCACATTCTTTTATGTTACGTTGCCTCTGGCCAGTAGTGGGATATTGGTGGGGGCTATTTTGTGTTTTTGTCGCAGTCTGGGTGAGTTTGGTGCAACCATTACCTTTGTGGGCAATATTGCTGGAGAAACGCGAACTTTACCTTTAGCCATGTATAGTTTAATGCAACAACCTGATACCGAACCTGCGGTGTGGCGGCTGATTATATTGTCATTAACTGTGGCTTTTCTTGCTTTGTGGTTTGCCCAATGGTTTCATCGTTATCAGAAAAATAAGCGAGGGCATTAAGGCCATGATTGATTGTCATATTCGGCTCAATTTAGGCAAATTTGAACTCGAGCAAAGCTTTAAGTCCGAACAGAATGTAGTGGGTTTATTTGGAGCTTCAGGTTCAGGCAAAACCAGTATTTTGCATGCAATTGCAGGTTTAAATACACCAGTAAGTGGTTGGATTAAAATCAAAAATCAGACATGGTTTGATGCAGAATGTAAGATCAACTTGAAGCCACAGCAACGCCGTGTCGGTTTGGTGTTTCAGGATGCGCAATTATTTCCGCATATGAACGTCATGCAGAATTTATTGTTTGGTTATAAACGTATACAGCCTGACAGTCGACGCTTTGACCCAGATTATATTGTTGAATTACTTAAACTCAATCATTTGCTGAGTCGTATGCCAACCAAGTTATCGGGAGGGGAAAAGCAACGGGTAGCCTTAGGTCGAGCACTATTATATTCACCTAATTTATTGTTATTAGATGAGCCTTTATCTGCACTGGATGCAGCCCATAAACAAGAAATTATTCCTTTTTTTCAGAAAGCTCAGCAGGAAACTGCAATTCCAATGCTCTATGTTAGCCATGACATGGGCGAAATTAAACAACTTACCCAACAAGTTTGGCTGTTGTAGCATTGATGCAACGGCCTGATTAAGATAGGGGACCGTTGCGATTTGACTTACCAATCTACGCGTTTGAGTAATATGTCTTTATACATTTTAAAGTCACAGACTAAGCTAAAGAATGGCTGTTTAAACGTGGCTGGTTTATTATGTTCAAAAAAGAAATGGCCGATCCACGCAAAACCATAGCCGACAACAGGCAGAGCCCACAGGACTTTTGGATTTTTAGTCATCGTTGCGATGGCAACAACTCCAATCACGCACGTTGTTCCAACAAAGTGTAAACGTCGGCAAGTGGAATCTGCATGCTGTGAAAGGTAGAAAGGATAGAATTCTTTGAGGGTTTTATAACTCCCATCACTTCCAATCATTTGTACAGTAGGGCTCTGAACCCGAGTTGCAGAAAGCTCGGCGCTGTTCACGAGATCTTGTGTATTATTTTTAACTTGGGTTTGGGTATTATGTAACATTTGCTCTTCCTTTAGTATTTACAAGATGTATTTTTAAATAGCTTAGTGCGCATGGTCTTGAATGAATATGCTATTTCTAAGGAAGGAGTCGAGTGTAGTGTCGCAAAACCAAAGTCAAGTTTATGCTTGGGACGGGTGTATTTTGTATGTGACCCGCGAACACTTAAATAATGCCCATGCCCATTTTCCTGCGTTATTGCAAATTGGTCTAGGCACACCGTTTGCGATTACTTTGGGTCAACACGTTAGAAGTTATCACGATATTGTCGTTATGGCGCCGAATGTAAATCACAGCACCGACTCAGAAAACCAGCCTTATCTTGCTCTTCTGATTGACCCAGATCATGCGTTGTATCGTTACTTACATCCCTTGTTAAATGGGGAATCTTTTCGCTCTTTGCCTGCATCAAGTCTTGCGTCTTTCCATCCTCAGTTTCAGCAACTCATCGCAGGTCAGTTCAGTTTCGATCAGGCCAAACAGTTGGTTTTGGATATATTGTCTTGCTTAAATCCAAACACGTTACTGAGTTTGCCTTGGGATGTTCGAGTGTTACAGAGCTGCCGCTATATTCAACAATGTGTTCCACAGCAGCACCCCACAGTGGCTGAAGTCGCTGCTCATGTAGGGTTATCTGAATCGAGGTTGATGCATTTATTTAGCCAGCAGTTGGGAATTTCGATGCGACGCTACATTCTATGGCTACGTATTCGCTATGCCATAAAGTTTTGGGCGGCAGGAAAGAGCTTAATTGAGATTGCATTGGGAGCGGGTTTTTCCGATCAGGCGCATTATACGCGAACCCTGCGTAGCATGGTCGATTTTGCCCCGTCTATGCTAAAAGCAAAGACCATTCTTGTGAGTGATGCAATTTCAAATGAGGGAAAAACAAACTTGAGCAAGCATTTTATCACCCCTTGAAATAGCAGAATCATTCAAGACTTATAAGTGTGTATTAGAAACAATGCTTTTGTTTGGCGTTGATGGTCTGGAGGGATTAACAGTTTGGCACGGCTAAACTTTTCTTTGAGAGCGTCATACCAACATCATGGATAGATCAACATAGAGATATAAAAATGACAAATTTAAATGCGATAAAAAGTATAAAAGATGTTGTATCTGAAAAAGAGTGGGATGCGCGTTGTCAGCTTGCAGCGCTGTACCGCTTAATTGCACATTTTCGTATGACCGATTTAATTGATACTCATATTAGTTTACGCGTACCCGATGCAGACGGACATTTTCTGATTAATCAATATGGTATTCCTTTTGAGAAAATGACAGCTTCACATTTGGTGAAAATTGATTATGCAGGCCATACTGTTGCTGATTATGATCAGGGAAAATTAGTCAATACAGCAGGCTTTGTAATTCACTCTGCTATTCATGATGCGCGACAAGATGTGCACTGTGTGATTCATACTCACACTGCAGATGGTATAGCTGTGTCTGCACAAAAGCAGGGCTTATTGCCTCTATCACAGCATGCGTTAAAGTTTTATAAAAAAGTAAGCTATCACGAATATGAAGGTGTGGCGTTATTAACCGAAGAACGTGAACGTCTGGTTAAAGACTTAGGGCAAAATCGAGTCATGATTTTAAGAAATCATGGTTTGTTATCGACTGGTGATTCGGTTCAACGTGCTTTCCATGAAATTTACTTTCTTGAACGTGCTTGCCAAGCTCAGATTAAGGCGATGGTGGGTGGTGTGGAACTGCATCTTCCTTCTGAAACCGTGTGTCAGCACACGGCCCAACAGTTTGAAAGTGAAATGATTGAAATGGTGATGCTGAAAGCATGGAATGCAGCTCTGTCGCTGATTGAACATCAGCGAGATGACTATTGCGTATAAGTCAGTTTTGACTCTAATGCATGATTTGATTTATTTGTACTTTGGATGTGATGAGATAATCATCATCAATTCATTGCTTTAGGGTGTTTTTGTTCAATTGATCAGCTATTTTTAGCGATGGGTGATATACGACTTAAAGCTGTTTTTATTCTAACAGTCTGTATTTGAAAATAGTTGTTCTTATACTTCATTGAGTTATTGTCTTATTCGCTATTTCTTGTCATAAAAAGATATTTTGTATTTTAGTTTAAATTGGGTTTTCTTATTCATATTCCTCAATAGCTACAGGATTTCAATAGATGTTGTTAGATATGATTAGACATAAAAAAGGCTTAAACTATTGCAGTTTAAGCCTTTTAAGATCTTATGGGACTACATAAGAATTGAATTTGGCGAAAGAGGGAGTCATCTTTTTATATTAAGCATATGATAATTAATTGAAATAAAAAATTATATTTTTATTTTACCCCCAATTTTACCCCCAGTTAGATCGAGGTGGTGGTGTTCTTTTAAGTCCATGGAACCATAGAACAATTATAAGGTTATTTTCACATACATTTTTCAAAATGACATGTTAATAGTAGTCCACTAAATGATTCTCAGATGTACTGTGTCGTTATACTGATAGGTGTTTAGTGAGTTACTACAAACACACTGGGAAAAAATGATCTGGAAGGACGTAAGTGGGATATTCGCTGAAGAATGGATGAAGAACCGTCTTCCGTATCGTGTACCGTTGACGGACATGATGATTACTGAGTTAAAGGCTTTGAGACTTACTCATAATCAGGAACTGCTATTTCCACATCGTTTAAACAATAGAGAACCGATGCGTAGCGAGTCTATTTTGGCTGTGATCAAACGTTCGGGCTATGTCGGTCGGATGATCACACATGGTTTTAGATCTCTATTCAGTACAGTCGTAAACGAATCAAATTTATTTAATCCCGATGCCATTGAAAGGCAGCTTGCTCATGTGCCTCAAAATAGAATTCGCTCGGCATATAACCGAGCGCAATATTGGGATGAGCGGGGGAGATTGATGGAGTGGTATGAGGGGAGTGAAAGATTGGCTGAATTAAATGACTAGAAAAATCACAAAAACCACGCTAAAAAGCGTGGTTTTTTTTCATCGTTATAGCTGAAACCTGAGTACGTAAAATGTCCTAATAGTTCTTAAATAGGGGGGTAAAATTTTATAATCTAGGGTTTAAAAGTATGTAAATAGGGTATAACAGTTTTTATTTTAATTAGATGGGGGAAGGGAAGCTTGAAAAATAAGGGTTATAAGTGTTAA
The DNA here is from genome assembly GCF_003231195.1 of Acinetobacter sp. WCHAc060042. Classification (NCBI taxonomy): domain Bacteria; kingdom Pseudomonadati; phylum Pseudomonadota; class Gammaproteobacteria; order Moraxellales; family Moraxellaceae; genus Acinetobacter; species Acinetobacter sp. WCHAc060042. The sequence continues at coordinate 85,067 of NZ_QKVN01000005.1, read as the reverse complement.
TTTTTAACTATTATCTAAAAATACTAGAATATTTTAGTCATGAATGAATCAAATTTTCAATTTTTTAAGGAGCTTCCTGAAATTGGGCAATTAGAAAAACTGAGCGATAAAGAAATTTTTGGATTTTTGAAACGTTACTATACGGATAGCTATCGGCGTTCAATTACTCAAAATAGGAAAATTCATAAAGGCATATTTCGGGAATCTATCGAAACTTTAGAAAGACTGTATGAGCGTTTGGAGTTAGTTGAAGAATTCATTGGTTATGACAAAGTAGATTGGGAGGATGCTTGCTTTTCAGAAACCGAGACGAAAAAAAAGCAGATAGTTGAGTTTTATAATGGTTTAGTAGTAGACGTTGAACTTATGAAGCTAGCAACTCGATATTACAAGTTGCCAGAAAAAATTCATGCCTTCATTAATTTTTTAGATAAAGAAAGATTGTGTATCTTCAGAAGTGAAATTCAATCTGAAAAGTGGAAGATTGAAGACTTTCCGCATGAGGATGCCTTTGAAGCGATTGATCAATATAAGCAGTATTTAAGAGAGCAAAAAAACTACAAATTTAATTTCGATCAAGATAAAGGCGATGAAATTGCGCGTGAAATTTTGGATGTACTACATGGCGCTAAGAAAATTAGACAAGCGCTTGTGTTGGTAAAATTTCATGTACAAGATTTCTCTGATAAGGAGATTAAAAATCTAACTCAAACTAGTCAAGTAGATCATAGATTAGCTACAACTTCGGTCGAAAGAAAAACACACTTGTTAGTAGATGAGTTAAATGATCTTGAGCTAGGAACCCATTTACCTTGGTTATCTATCCTTAAAAAAGGTGAGATAGAGCTGAATGGTGAAGTTCGATTAATGTTTGGATTTATTCTAGACAGTTCAACACATCAAATAGACACCAACCAAATCAAGGAGTCATTACATCGTGAGTTAGATAAATTTTTTTATGGTAGTAAGATTGCTGCTTTTGTTCGGTCGGAAATTATTGCTATTGATCAAATTCTCGATCACTTAGGTGTAAAAGAAATAAAAGAATTCAAACTCCCTAATCGAAAAAAATTAGCTCTCATGTTGAAGTGGTTTGTGGGATTGTTTTATGGAATGGGAAAGATTATTAGTCCTGATAATCACACTGCCGAGAGTCAATTAGTTGATACGCCTATACGTCTAATTACAAGAAAAGCTGATGGTCGTTTAAAAGATCGAAATGATAAGAGAAAGTCAAAAAGACAAGAAAAAGATGATCTAGAGAAAAAACTATATGATTTTAATTCAATCTGGGATGATGCCAGTTTAGTTAAACGTGCTCCAGAATATGCGAAGTCTATCCACAAATTTTACGAGATGCTGAAATATTTTGATGAGTTAGATGCACAGAAAATAAAACTATTGCAAAGGGTTAATTTGTTCCTGGCTTATTTGGAGCATACATATATTGACAGTTTATCAACTTCTCTATCGATCAACCAAAATCCCTCTAAATGGCCCTGTGCAGCTAGGATGTATTTAGCCTTATTAGATAACGGAATTGATATTAATTTTTCTGAATGGGCATCTAATTGGACTCTCTACAATACTTTTTCGCTTCCGGTAAGTTTAAATAATTCATCATTAACGTATGACTTACATGATATAAATCTGGCGGAAGTAACAAATCTAATAGCGCCAGAGCTAAAGGTAATCAAACAGCGCCATATCTCAATTCCCCGAAGCAGATTAGCTTATATGGAAATGCTAGTGCAAAAAAACACGAGATCAGCGCAGTGTTATTTAGAGACAAGTTTCAAAGAGAACACGATTTTATTACGCTTTAAAATTGATAATAGCCAGAGTCGATTAGATATCAATACCTTGAAGACAATTGTTACTCAATTTTTTAAGAAAGCGAAACGTGCACCCAAGAGTATAGGGGCATATTTAGACGCTTATATCGGATATTTTGTCTTTAAACATGGCAGCTATTCTATTGACTGTACAGCTATTTGTTACCTTCGTTCGGACGTTGTTCCTGATGAGGTAAATTTAAAATTTAAGGATTATTGGGGGAAATTTACTAAGAGGTATACTGCTAAGCAAAAAGATACCCCAGAACTCCCGGACTTGAGAGTAATTCCTAGTTTGTGGTTTAAGGAAGGCGGATCTCAGTATTTTGTTGTAAATAAAAGAGACAAGCTTATTCCACAGCTGATAAATGATCTTGTGTATTTCTATACTGCGTATGAATATTTCAATAAATATAAAAGTACAAGCCATCGCAATCAAAAAAGACCAGAGCTATTTTTGAGGGGTAGAATTAAAGAAGCTATACCTAAAAAAACGGATGAAAAGAATACTCCACAAGATGAAGTGAGTGCGCCTGAAAATGAAAAAAGCGTAAATGCAATCAATGAAAATTCATCTCAAGAGGGGGCGGATAAGCAGGCTGATTTTTATGAGAGAAGAGCAGAAAGATTAGCACGGTTAATACTACCTCTATAGTAATTTAATCTGATAAATTCCTGATATCACGCCTGCTTTTAGGCAAAAAAGTCATCGTTTCACAGTCTGATGAGAAAACCTGTATACGAACTAGGAATATCTCTGCGAAATACTATTCAGGTAAATTTCTGCGTTTGTCTTCCTAAATACTCACCGCATAACTTTTTTTATCCAAAGATATCAGTAGTGGATTAATAATTAATAGATTTAGTAAATTTGATCATTGAAGCCTACTCAATTAGGTGAGTATCACAATGAGAACTTGCAAACTATAGCTAACGGTTTGCAGGTTATTAATATTATTAAATATATTTAATATACCCATATAACCTAACTAGATATATAAGCTAAACACTAGAGTACTCATAGGGTTGAATACCTAAGTAGATTCTATCTAAGAATTATATTCATACAGTTTAACCCTCTCATATGGAGCTATTTCCAGATTGAGTATTAAACATGAGTAAATCAATTAATGAATCTAAACTGACAATGCAATTAGAAGTAACAACTCAATTGTGGATTAGAGCAGAGAATGAACCACAAGATTTCTATGAGGAGATGGCAGAACTGTTAATTGATTTTAACCAAATTTATAACCGTGATTATGAGTACTTTGGTTATATCAATGCATGGTGTGATCTATTGAGTCGTTTTGTACGATCTAAAATGAATGTGGATAGAGTACTTAAAAATATTCAGCGCAAATCATTTTTATGTTATCAGGAATATTTTAAGTCATATACATCCAAACATTTAGAAGCACTTAAACGGCACAAAGAGAATGAGACTCGTAACAGGATTTCATTTAGGAAAAGAGCACTTAACGCTGTACAAAAGTATTCCAAAACGGAAGTGATACGTGTAAATCTTGGATATATCAAAATGTATCATCACTTGGTGAATATACAATCTGTGTACGATGATGTTGCTCAATTTAGAAAAGCGATTAGTACACGTAAAAAGCCATTTCATGACTTAATCATTTATTCATTGGCTATAGAGCAAGGTGCTGATAAGGGTTATCACATTCATGTTGCTTTGTTCTTTAATGGTCACAAGAGACAAAGTGGTTGGGGAATAGCTAAGGATGTTGGTGAGGTTTGGAAAAGTATCACTGGTGAGAAGGGGTGCTTCCATAATGGTCATGATCCTGAGACATTGCAGAGCTATGAAGAAAGGGGGACGTTAGGTATTGGACGCATACATCGTGATAACGAAACTGAAGTGTCAAATATGTTGGATACCGTAGATTATTTAACGCGCCCAAATAAAGAAGCTCAGCACTTACGTGTGAAGATCAGTTCAAAGATGCGTACATTTCAATAAAGGGAAGTTTAAAAGAAAAGGCTCAAATCATATTGTTTGGGCCTTTTAAAGCAGGTTAAGGTTTGAAAGTCCATACACCTTGATCTGTATTAATTTCAACTTCTAAAATATCTCTAGGGTTGCAATACAGTGTAAAGGTTCTTGCACCAGAAAAACTAAGTGGTAAATTTAAGACCTGATTTGGCTCTATTTTATTAACTCTACAATTACCTCTGTTTACTTTCACACCTGTAATTGTCACAGCATCAACAGTAGCTTGGACTTTTAAATTAGACATGTGATCCCAGCTTTCATTCGGGAGGAAGTTGATTTTGATAGGTGATTCGGTCGGAATTTGCTGTGTTTGAAATTGAGGTAATTGTTCAAGATTAGTAGTTAATTCGCCTATACAGCTATTTGAGAGTGTGACACCTGGTTCTATAGCATCAGGAGACAAAGTAACTTCTTCACTTTCACAATTAAAGCTATGACCTGTACTTAAGTTTGAAAGAGTTACATCCCAATTAAAAATTTCAGTATTGTTGTCTTTAATAGAATCAACATGTTTTAAATTCTTAATTTCAATAGTATAGGGATTTGGTGTTCCATACATTTCTTGAACTTGTTGATTAATCCAATCTTGTAGTGCAATGGGCCCCTTAGATTCAATATCAGCTTTCATATCGTTGAGGCGGCTATCCTGATCTGTCGCAGCAACATCTTCTACATTGGGTTTTTCGGACTCAATCCCCTTATTGCTTTTACTACATGCTGTAGTGAGTAGAAGACTACTTATTAATAATAATGTTAAGTTTAACTTCATGGTGCTCTCAGTTTTTATTGGTTAAGTATATTGATTTTTAAGATAAAAATTTCTTATATAATATTAATTCAAATTTGTTAAAGCAATATAATTTCAGCGAATTGAAAAGTATTTTAGATATACATTATCTAGATGAAAACGAGGTTTTAAATACTTTGCAAGGCTTGCCAATCGGTGAGCCTTTGTCATTTCTAGAGGTATATATTATGAGTTTAAATTGTCCTTATTGTTTTTCGGATCAGGTTATTCAAGTGGTTAATCAGCAGGTGAGTGGATCTGATTCTACAGGTCTAGCCGCATCTGCATCGTTCGCAACTATCGGTGCAACCCTTTCAAAGGGTTTACCTTTGCCTGTATCACCACTGCTTGGCGGGCTTGCAGGTGCAGTCATTGGTGGCCTATTCAGTAGTGTGTTTGATGAGCCTAAAAAGCCGATCACGCTGACCTATTATCACTGCAATCACTGTCAGCAGAATTTTCGTTGAATTAGCATAGGAGATAAGAACGATGGCACATCAAATCGAACAAATCGCCTATGTTGGCGAAACCCCTTGGCATGGTCTCGGTAATCAGCTGAGTCCGAATCAACCACTGGAAGTCTGGGCACAGCAAGCTGGAATGGATTGGCGGATTGAATCCTCGAATGTCAGCTATATGGCACAGAATGAACGTGGCCAAAGCATCATCATGCCATTTGAAGAGCAGCGTGTCTTGTATCGTTCAGATACCCATGCACCTTTATCTGTGGTCAGTCAGCGTTATCAGGAAGTTCAGCCTAAAGAGATTCTGGAGTTTTATCGGGATCTGACTGAACAATCAGGCTTTGAGCTAGAAACCGCAGGGGTGCTGAAAGGTGGGAAGAAGTTCTGGGCATTAGCGCGTACAGGTCAAAGTACCGCGTTAAAGTCTAAGGATGTCAGTAATGGTTATATCCTGCTGGCTACTGCGTGTGATGGCACCTTGGCAACGACAGCACAGTTCACCAGTATCCGGGTGGTCTGTAACAACACTTTGGCGATTGCCTTACGTGGGCAGAGCAGTAGTGCAGGTGTAGTAAAAGTGCCACATAGCACCAAGTTCGATGCAGAGAAAGTGAAACAGCAATTGGGTGTTTCAGTTCGTGCTTGGGATGAGCACATGTATGAGATGAAACAGCTCACACAGCGTAAGGTGAGTCAGCAGGAAGCCAAGGCCTACTTTGATGCCGTGTTCAATAACAGCACCATGTCAATTTCTGATCCTGAAGAAAACATCATTCAGTTCTATCGCAATGTCGCGCAGCAAGCTCAGGAGAAAAAGCCTGAACCGAATGGTCGTGCCATGAATAAAGCTTTGGAGATGTTTAATGGTCAAGGTCGCGGTGCTGACCTGTTATCAGCCAAAGACACGGCTTATGGCTTACTGTGTTCGATCACGGAATTTGTGGATCATGAACGACGTGCCATGAGTACAGATCACCGTCTTGACTCAGCTTGGTTCGGTGCAGGTGCGGGTGTGAAACAAAGAGGATTGGAGCAAGCGCTTGCTTTGATCGCCTGAAATGAACTGACTTACTTATGTCGAAATCAAGTCACCCCAAACAAATGCTCATCAGAGCACTCATGTAACCCCTTTCAATTAATAAGCATGCATATCGCCATACCCGACCTTGTGTCGGGTATGGCTTTTTTATGCATTTCTTTTACATAGATCAGAATTTATAAGGATAATTCCATGAATCAAATTGTACATATTTCCCATCAGCCTACGACTCTAGGATCAAAAATTGTAGTCAATCCAACTATCACGACCAAACGCTCAACAGCAGCCAAGCGATTGGTTAATACCAAAGGGATGGAATATCAGGACTGGCTCGAAGTGCGTAAACAAGGTATTGGTAGCAGTGATGCCGCGACTGCCTGTGGTCTTAATCCCTATATGTCGATGCTGGAACTCTGGCTAATCAAAACCGGACGACAGGCTCAATCCATAGAAGATGAAAGTTCAGGTGTAGCGCCGTTGTATTGGGGTAAGCAGCTGGAACCTTTGGTGGCAGAGTTCTATAGCATGCACACCCATAATAAGGTGCGACGGATCAATGCGGTACTTCAGCATCCTGATCCCGATAAACACTTTATGTTAGCCAATCTGGATTACAGCGTGGTCGGTAGTGAGGACGTTCAGATCCTGGAATGCAAAACCGCAGGTGAGCATGGAGCAAAATTGTGGCGAGATGGTGTGCCTTTATACGTGCTGTGTCAGGTGCAACACCAACTTGCGGTAACAGGTAAACAGGCAGCGCATGTTTGTGTCTTGATCTGTGGGCATGAAACCAAGATCTTCAAAGTGACACGATCAGAATCCGTGATTGAACATATTGTGCAAGCAGAACGATATTTCTGGGAATGCGTGGAAAAGGATACACCACCATCCGTGGATGCAAGTGAATCCGCAGCTAAAGCGATTCAACAACTCTATCCAGCGCATGTACCTTTAACGGTAGAGGATCTTTCGCAAAATGAAAATGCCAATTTGATGTTCGACCAGCTCATCAAAATGAAAGAAGAGATTCAGCATCAGCAGGAACGCTTTGACCAACTTAAACATGAAATTCAGATGATGATGCAAGACAAAGAAAGGGCTGTCTTTGCACATGGCTCAGTAGTCTGGAAGAAAGCTAAGGATTCTATCAGCCTCAACACCAAGGCATTGCTTCAGCACCAGCCTGAACTCATCGAGCTTTATCCACTTGAAAAGCAGGGTAGTCGTCGATTCAACATCTATACCGACTAAGTCCTATTTACACAGCACCAAATCAAAAATTCACAAAAATCGCTCCCCGCTCTCTACCCTTCGGTAGAGAGCAAATCGGTCGCGATCTCTGTAGCACTTTATCTGGCTCTACATTCTTTGGGTAACTTATTTGGTCCTTGTTCTGACCTACATACATAGACCCAAATTTGTAAGGTAATACATTAAGGAATATCAACATGATTAAAGGTTTAGCAATTACTCCTCCAATACTCGGACGGATCAGTATCGGTCGGATGATCGAGAAGAATGGTAAACGCCTACCGGAAAAGGATGACCAGTTCACCATTACTTCCCAGATTCAAAGCAAAGAAGGCTGGATCAAACATCCACTGGATGATCAGCTGCGAGCGAATGCTCCGAATCAAAAGCTACGTTCAATCCCTGTCAGAATGATCTTTAATGATCCAGATTTAAACCTGCGTGCAGAATACAGCCTGTTTGACCGACAGACTGGAAGACCTGTCTGTGTCGGTAATGGAGAAACCTGCCAACGTTTAACCAACCAAGGCGTGGAGCAACATCCCTGTCCATCCCCCGATTTATGTCCATTGGCTCAAGGAGGGAACTGCAAGCCCTACGGGCGTTTGCATGTGAACTTAGATGAATCGGATGAGTTTGGTACCTTCATCTTTAGAACTACAGGCTTTAATAGTATTCGGACTTTGGCAGCACGCTTAAGTTATTACCATGCAGCTTCAGGAGGCTTGTTGTCATGTCTACCCTTGCAATTGATATTGCGGGGCAAGAGTACGACACAGAGTTATCGTCAGCCGGTGTATTACGTGGATCTAACGTTAAGGGAAGGGATTAGCTTGAATGAAGCGATTATTCAGGCGAAGCAAATTGATGAACAGAGCAAGCAGGCTGGGTTTTATCAGGAAGCTTTAGACTTTACCGCAAGGAAGGGTTTTGGGAATGGAAGGATGGACGTAGACATGGAGGAAGGTTTGGATGTAATTGAAGAGTTTTATCAGCCTGTTGAAGGCCAGCAGATTGAGGAAACGCAGCCTGAATTTAATATTCAGCAGGGATTGAAAGGGTCTGTGACGGCTTTGAATTAAATCAGACAAGGTAAAACCTTACGAGATTGCCGTATCTCATGAGCGAGTTGCTCGAAATCATGAGATAGGAGTAAACATCATGAATGCATTTGTAGGTCAAACTTTCCCGATGAATCAAATCGTTAATATTAAAGAGGTGGTTCAATTTACAAGTATTAGTCGAGCTAAAATCTATGAAATGATCAATGAGAAATCAAAATACTACGATCCTACTTTTCCAAAGCCTGTGCGACTAAGTGAATCTCGTATTGGCTGGTCAGCTTGGGAAATAAATCAATGGATTGAAGATAAGCTGGAAAATCGTGAATAAAAGTGGGGAGCTTCGGCTCCCTTATTTTTTGGTTTTCAGTAAACTATGGAAATGTTAAAAATCTAAAGAATAAAATGAATCAAGCCATTCACTACTACAATCAAAAGATGCTTTAAACGACATTTTCTGTCGCTGAGTGAAATCAATTCAGTGATTAATCACTATTTTTTTCCAAAAGTTCAACAAAATTTCAGTAAGATAAAGGTAAGCAAGTTTTCAGTTGATGCTACTGCGTCAAATAAGAACCAGGATTTTTCAGAACACTATGACCAACAATAACTTTTCACAAATCGCTTCTTTCATCTGGTCGGTTGCCGACCTGCTGCGTGGTGACTTCAAACAATCGCAATATGGCCGCATCATTCTGCCATTCACCTTGTTGCGTCGTCTGGAATGTGTACTGGAAGAAAGCAAGGCTGCGGTACTGGCAGAACATGAAAAAGTCTCCAAGCTGAATCTGCCAGAAGAAGCACAAGAAAAGTTATTGCTGCGTGCCACCAACGGTCTAGCCTTCTTTAACACCTCCCCAATGGATCTCAGCAAAATGGGGCAGAGTGATATCAAGGCCAACTTAAGCACCTATGTGCAAAGTTTCTCTAAAGATGCCCGTGAGATTTTTGAATACTTTAACTTCATCGAATTTGCGGGCCTCCTCGATGATGCCAACCTTTTGTATAAAGTCGTGCAAAAGTTTGCCACCACGGATCTGAGTCCAAAGAGCGTATCCAACCATGACATGGGTTTGGTGTTTGAAGAACTGATCCGTCGTTTTGCCGAAGGTTCTAATGAAACCGCAGGGGAACACTTTACCCCGCGTGACATCGTGCGTCTGACCACGGCACTGGTGTTTATGGAAGATGATGATGTGCTGACCAAAGACGGCATTATCCGTACCATTTATGACCCGACTGCGGGAACAGGCGGCTTCCTGTCTTCAGGGATGGAATATCTGCATGAGCTGAACCCGAATGCGGTGATGCGTGCCTTTGGTCAGGAACTCAATCCAGAATCCTACGCCATCTGTAAAGCCGACATGCTGATCAAAGGCCAGGACGTGAGCCGGATTAAACTGGGTAACACCCTGTCGAATGACCAGCTTGCTGTGGATCAGTTTGACTACATGCTGTCGAATCCACCCTTTGGCGTGGACTGGAAAAAGATCGAACAGGACATCAAGGACGAGCATGAACACAAGGGCTTTGATGGACGTTTCGGTGCTGGCTTGCCACGGGTATCGGATGGTTCACTATTATTCCTGATGCACCTGATCAGCAAGATGCGTGATGCCAGTAGTAGCGAGAGCGGCAGCCGCATCGGGATTATCCTGAATGGTTCACCATTGTTTACTGGCAGTGCAGGCAGTGGCGAAAGTGAGATCCGTCGCTATATTTTAGAAGCCGATTTGCTGGAAGCCATTATTGCCTTACCGAACGACATGTTCTACAACACCGGGATTGCCACCTATATCTGGGTACTCAGCAATAAAAAAGCCGCTGAACGTAAAGGCAAGGTACAGCTGATTAATGCCTCAAACCTCAGTACCAAAATGCGTAAGTCGCTAGGTTCAAAACGTAACTATCTGACTGAAGCTGAAATTGCCACCATTACCCAAAATTACGGTGACTTTGTCGCGGTAGATACTTTGGCAAACGATGGCGAAACCGAACAGCAAAAACCATTTGCCAGCAAAATCTTTGACAGTCACGAATTTGGTTACCGTCGCGTGACCATTGAACGTCCATTACGTTTATCGGCACAGATCACGGATATTGCGATTGCTGCATTACGTTTTGCGCCAAAACCGTTTAATGCCGTGATGCAAAGTATCGATGCGCAATTGGGCACAGCCTTTGGTACAGCGTGGACAGCAGAAACTTATGGTCAGTTGCAGGATGTGGCGCTTGAAGTCCGTGCCTTGATTAAAGCCGAGTTCCCTGAGCTAAAAGAAAAAGACATTAAAGAGGTACTGGACAGCAAAATTTGGCTATTCCAGAAAGCCTTGATGGAAAAAGCCCAAGCCTTACAGGACGTGATTGGCACTGAGCAGTTTGATGATTTTAACCAGTTTGATGAAGTGCTGAAAAAAGCCCTCAAGCAAACCGACATCAAGTTGGATGCTAAAGAGAAGAAACAGTTGTTAGATGCCATTACCTGGAAGAATCCTGAAGCAGAACCGGTGATTAACAAGGTGCTGAAACAGGCGGAAAACCCACTGTATGGCCAGTTTAGCTACCAAGGCAAAGTGGTGGAGTTTGTGCAGGATGGTGACTTGCGTGATGCGGAGAACATTGCACTGAATCCAAAAGTCAGCACTACAGAGCTGATTGAAGATTACTTCAAACGTGAAGTACAGCCACACGTGCCGGATGCCTGGATCAATGCCGACAAGCGTGATGAAAAAGATGGCGAGATTGGTATTGTCGGTTATGAAATTCCATTTAACCGTCATTTCTACGTGTACCAGCCACCACGTGATTTAGCTGAGATTGATGCGGATCTGGATGCGGTGAGTGCCGAGATTATGCAGCTGCTACAAGAGGTGCATTCATAATGGCAAAGTATCAGACCTATGCTGAATATAAGGATTCAGGGGTAGAGTGGTTGGGTAATGTGCCACAGCATTGGGCATTAGTACCATGTAGAGCAGTCGTAGATCATATTGTTGAAAAAAATTCTAATAATGCATTGGACAATTATTTGTCATTAATGGCGAATATTGGAGTGATCAAATATGAAGATAAAGGTGATGTTGGAAATAAGAAGCCGGATGATTTATCTAAATGTAAAATTGTTAGGAAAGGTCAATTAGTAATCAATAGTATGAATTATGCTATTGGCTCTTATGGAATGTCACCTTACGACGGTATTTGTAGTCCTGTATATATTGTTTTACAAGCCAAAAAAGATGTTTTTTTAGAAAGGTTTGCTTTAAGAATTTTTGAAAATACCCCATTCCAAAAATATTTAGCAACTTTTGGAAATGGAATACTAGAGCATCGAGCAGCTATTAATTGGGAAGATATAAAAAATAAATATGTTCCTTTACCTACGTTAGATGAACAAAAAAATATTTTAGATTTCCTCGACCATGAAACCACCAAAATCGATCACTTAATTGAAAAACAACAACAACTGATTGAACTGCTGAAAGAAAAACGCCAAGCGGTGATTAGTCATGCCGTAACCAAAGGACTCGATCCGAATGTCCTGATGAAAGATTCGGGTGTGGAATGGTTAGGGAACGTGCCGGAGCATTGGGATGTAAGGCAATTACGGTATTTAGGTAGCTGTCAAAATGGAATTAATATTGGTGCAGAGTATTTTGGATCGGGTTCACCGTTTATTAGTTATGGTGATGTGTATCGAAACACTGCATTACCTAAAAACTTTGAAGGCTTAGTACAGTCTACAGAAAACGACAAAAAGATATATTCAGTTATTCGTGGAGATGTTTTATTTACTAGAACATCAGAAACTATTGAGGAAATTGGTTTTTCTTCGACGTGCCTGCGTGATGTCAAGCATGCAACTTTTGCTGGTTTTCTTATTAGATTCAGGCCAAATGAAAATATCTTTTATCCAGAGTACTCACAGTTTTTATTCCGAAATCAATTGCTCAGAGCATTTTTTGTGAAAGAAATGAATTTGGTAACAAGAGCTTCTTTAAGTCAGGAATTGTTAAAGAAATTACCAGTCGTACTTCCAAGTTATGAAGAACAAAAAAATATTGCGGAGTTTCTCACTAAAAAAGATGGAAACTTCGAACAGTTAATTATTAATGCCAACAAAACAATTAATTTATTAAAAGAACGCCGAACTGCCTTAATCTCAGCCGCTGTCACTGGTAAAATTGACGTTCACAACTGGCAAGCTCCAACGCTTGCTGAGGCAGACACGGAGTTAAGTGCATGAGTCTAGACGCCACCCGTGAAAGTATTTTCCAGAACGACATCATTCAGCAGATGCTGGCTCAGGGCTGGCAACTCGGTACGCCACAAGGCTACAACCGTGAAACCGCCTTGTATGAGCAGGACGTACTAGACTTTGTGCAGCAGACACAAAGCCAGGACTGGCAGAAATTCCAGCGCATCTTTCCAAATGATACCGAACGGCATTTTCTAGAAGCCGTGGTTGCCCAGCTGAAGAAAGCCGACATCAATGCCACTGATGAACAATCCCGTAGCTATGGCACTTTGGGTGTACTGCGTCACGGAGTGAAAACCCGCAGCGCACGTTTTTTCCTCTGTCAGTTTAAACCAGAACATGCGCTAAATCCCGATACCTTAGCCAATTACAAAAAGAACATCTGCCGCATTGTGCCAGAGTTGGTCTATAGCCCGTATGCTACGGCTGCCGAGTTACAGGACATGGGCAAACAGGCCAAAAAATGGCGTATTGACTTGGTATTGTTTATTAACGGCTTTCCTGTTGCTACTCTGGAACTCAAGTCCGAGTTTAAACAGGCGGTACAGAATGCCATGTTGCAGTACAAACGCACCCGCTTGCCCAAAGATCCAGAAACCAACAAGCCTGAACCCTTACTGATGTTTAAGCGTGGCGCATTGGTACACTTTGCCGTGAGTCAATACGAAGTCTATATGGCGACCCAATTGGCCGGAGAAGATACCTTCTTCCTGCCATTCAATAAAGGCACGCATGACGGTGGCGCAGGCAATGATGTGCCAGAAGACCAGAATCAGTACGCTACGGCCTATCTGTGGAATGAAGTCCTCACACCGGACAATTTGCTGAATATCATTGGACGTTTTGTCCATCTGCAAATTGAAGAAAAAGAAGACTGGGAAGGCCGCAAGTACAAAAAAGAACTGCTGATCTTCCCACGTTACCACCAGTGGAATGTGGTCACCAAACTGATCAATGCCGCATTAGAGGAGGGCACTGGACAGAAATATCTGATTCAGCACAGTGCAGGTTCAGGTAAGTCCAACTCGATTGCCTGGACAGCGCATCAGCTGTCTACCTTGTACGATCACAATAATCAGAAACTATTTGATTCAGTGATTGTGGTCACTGACCGTACCATTCTGGATGCCCAGCTACAGGACACCATCTACCAGTTTGAACATGCCGATGGCGTGGTCGGACGCATCAACAATAAAGAAGGCGATGGCTCCAAATCGGAAAAACTGGCCAAGGCACTCGAAACCTCACAGCCGATTATCATTGTGACCATCCAGACTTTCCCCTTTGTGCTGCGTGCGATTGAAAACAGTACCAATCTGAAACAGCGACGTTATGCGGTGATTGCCGATGAAGCGCATTCTTCACAAAGCGGCTCTACGGCACGACAACTGAAAGAAGTGTTGATGCTGGAAGAGCGCGAAGAGGATGCTGAACTGTCTTCGGAAGATATTCTGGATGCGGTGGTGGCTGCACGTAAGGGCAGTAATAACCTCAGCTACTATGCCTTTACCGCGACACCGAAAGACAAAACCCTGCAACTGTTTGGCCGTGTACCCAATCCTGAGCTACCAGCATCCAAGCAAAACAAGCCGGAAGCCTTCCATGTTTACTCCATGCGCCAAGCCATTGAAGAGGGCTTTATTCTGGATGTGCTAAAAAACTACACCAACTATAAAGTGGTGTATAAGCTCAAACAGAAAATTGAAGAAGCCGACAAACAGGTCGATGCCAAAAAAGCTAAGATCAGACTGAATCAGTGGGTGCGCCTGCATGACCACAACATTTCTCAGAAAGTGAAAGTTATTGTCGAGCATTTCAAAAATAACGTGATGGGCTTATTGGGTGGGCAGGCTAAAGCCATGGTGGTGACCAGTTCACGTAAAGAAGCGGTGCGTTATAAGTTGGCCTTTGACAAATACGTGACGGATCAGGGTTACAAGTCTATTCAGGCTATGGTCGCTTTTTCGGGTGAGGTTGAGTTTAATGACAAGGATACCGACAGCAGTGGTTTAGTCGGGCAGACCTTTAACGAACGCAACATGAACCCGGGGCTGAAAGGACGGGAAATGCGCAAGGCCTTTGATAGCGATGACTATCAGGTGATGCTGGTGGCTAACAAGTTCCAGACTGGGTTTGACCAACCGAAACTGTGTGCCATGTACGTAGACAAAAAGCTGGGTGGTGTTGAGTGCGTACAAACCTTGTCACGCTTGAACCGTACCTATCCGGGCAAAGCGGAATCTGGCACCTTTGTCTTGGATTTCTTTAACGATCCTGAAGACATTCTTGGGGCCTTCCAGCCTTACTATCAAACGGCAGAACTGGCTGATGTATCGAATCCGGATCAGATCTTTGACTTGTTGGAAAAGCTGAAAGCTACCAAGATTTTTCTGTGGACGGAAGTTGAACAGTTTGTAGAAGCCTTTTTTACCAAGAACAAATCCAATGCTGCGATCAGTAATATCTGCAAACCCGCGGTTGAACGCTGGCAGAAACGTTATAGTCAGGCCATCGAAGCCTATAACACCACCCGTGACATGCTGGAACGCTGCAAGAAAACCAATGATGCGGTGCTGATTGCCAATGCCGACAATGCCTTTAAAGAGGCTAAGCTTGAAAAAGACAAGCTGGAAATCTTTAAAAAAGACTTGGGAAGCTTTACTCGTTTTTACGAGTTTATGTCGCAGATCGTGGACTACGATGACAAAGAACTGGAGAAGCTCAGTCTGTATGCGCGTAACCTGCGTCCATTGCTGCGTGAAACCGTAACGAAAGATGATGAGGTGGACTTAAGTAATGTCAGCATGAGCCATTACCGCTTGTCCAAGATCCGTCAGCAGGACATCAAGCTGAAAGAAGATGCCGAAGATTTTAAGCTGGAACCGGGCAATGACCTCGGTGCAGCCAAGCCACGTGATAAGAAAGAAGAATTCCTGTCACAGATTATAGAGCGTCTGAATGATGTCTTTATCACCGATAACCTGACTGATAAAGATATGCTCAACTATGCCTATACGGTACGTGACAAACTGGCTGAGAATGAAATTGTCATGAAGCAGATCGCTAACAATACCCGCGAACAGGCCATGCTGGGGGATTTCCCGAAAGCCATGGATGATGCCATTCTTGGCAGTAGTGCGGCACATCAGGAACAGATGATGCAGTTGCTGTCTGATCCGGCGAAAGCCAGCATATTTGCGAGAGTGATCTTTGATATGTTGAGTGGTGGGTAATTTTAGAGAGAGGGGGAAAGAGAATGCAAATTGATGCCCAAGTAAAAAGTATTTCAGATATTAATCAATTCTTTATTGTTCCTGATTATCAAAGGGAATATGTATGGAAAGCTAATGATCAAGTAAAACAATTCATCACAGATATAGATAATGCTTTTGAAACTTCAAATAATGATTCGAGCTACTATCTAGGGTCTGTAATTATTGTTAAAAAACAGGATAATTATGATGTCATAGATGGTCAGCAACGTCTTACTACAATTGTACTAACTCTCTGTGCATTAAAAGATTTTTTAGAAAGTATTACCCGTACTGAATCTGCTGAAAACTTTTATAACGCGATTAAATCATGGTTATCGACTTTCAATATGAAAACGGCAACCCATCAAAACCGTGTAGAGTTGCAATACGAAGAAAGCCAAAATTATTTAGGCTATCTTATTCATAAAAAAGAATACAAAGGTAAAGTTACGCCATCTATTCAAAAAATGCAGGCTGCCTATGATGCGATGTATGAATATATTGCAAGTTTAAAGAATGAAGGACAAGAGCATCTAGTTGATTTTATTACTTTCTTTTTTAATAAAATTGTCCTAGTTTTTATTGTTTCTGCGGACCTTCATGGCGCATTGAAAATATTTGAAACCAGTAATCAGCGTGGGGCAAGCCTGGATGCTATGGATTTGGTTAAAAATCTTATTTTTAGTGAAGCTAATGAAAAAGATTTTCCGGATATCAAATCTAAATGGAAAATGGTTGTTGGAAATATCCATGCATGTAAGGAAGGGGAGAACCCATTACGCTTCCTACGATATTTCTTAATGGCACGTTACTGTAATAATGGAATTCTACGTGAGGAAGATATTTATAAATGGATCATTTCTGAGGGTGAGCCATTAATCAACTATAAAAATAAACCAATCGAATTTGTAAATGCATTATTGAGTGCTTCAGAACGCTATTCAAAATTAGTTAATGCGACAAGTTTAGCTGATCATCATCAAGCTTACCCTGCTGTAGTTAATATAGGCTACATTAATAAATATATGTCCAGACAGCACTTATTACTGTTGTTGGCCTTAGATGTTAATTGTGAAGATGAAGTGATCAATTATCTTGCAAAACAATTAGAAACTTTGTTTTTTGTGAGTAATACATTAGGTATACAGGCAAAATATAACGAGAACAATTTTAGTATATGGGTGCAATATTTCCGTGGCTTAAAAACCATTGAACAGGTAAAAGTTGCTGTTGAAAAAACTATTGCAAAATATATAACTAAAAAGGCGGCAGAATTTAAACAAACCTTCTTAACGAAACGTCATGATGCTTTTAATCCGCTTTATCGTCTGCGTTATATTCTAGGTACATTGGAAAATAAAGCGGCTGAGCTTTGTAATATGCCACTCAAGGACCATGGATTTATCCAAAGTCTGCAAGTTGAACATATTTTACCTCAGACACCTAAGGCTGATGTAATTCCTGAAGAGTATGGGGCTGACTATTTAGAATATAGTGGCCAAGTTTATATGTTAGGTAATGTGACATTATTAGAAAGTCAGATTAATCAGGCGGTTAATAATTTTAATAACCTAAGTGCAGATTGGTTTAAACAAAAGCAATCTGAGTATAAAAATTCAGCATTAGTACTGAGTAAAATGCTAGATAATGAGTTTAGTATTGGTAAAAATACCTCAACCAATCAATTTATCCATGATTATAAGTATGCTTTTACTGAATGGAAAAAGGAGCAGATTCTACAGCGTCAGCAAGTTTTATTGAATTTAGCTCTTTTGGCTTGGACAATTAATGGGCAAAGAATAGACCAATATAAATTTGCTGATGAAAATGAGCAACGTACAAACATAGATCAAGTTGTTACAGCTGTATTATAAGGAAACTGTAAGTCAAGGTAATCTTAGATCATTCTACATATTCAATATATTGTTTAATTATTTATTAAAATGATATTTAACTTTATTCCAGTAGCCACTTCGGTGGCTACTGGAATAAAAAGCCTACTATAGAAACTTTTAGAAGTTTTGAAGAGAAAAAATATCATCGTTGCAAAATAGCCCAAAAATTTAGCCTATTGCATAGACTATTTACCCTATCTTTTGCTTCGGAAAAGGCACTATTTTGTTTCTCAAACTATCAATAAAGTCTGACCATTCCTGCATCATCTTAGTTCTATATTCTAAATGTTGTGCATGGTTGTAGGCTTGAGAGACGGCATTTCCGACAGTATGTGCTAACTGTATTTCAATTGCATCATGCATATAGCCTTGCTCATGTAGTGTAGTAGATGCAAGTCCACGGAAGCCATGCCCCGTCATTTTTCCCGTATATCCCATGGTGCGAATCGCACTTAACAGAGCATTGTTGCTCAAAGGCTTAGCGGTACTGTGGTTATAAAAAACAAATTGCTTATTACCAGTAATGGGCTGTAACCCTTTGAGTAATTCAATAGCCTGCCTAGATAAAGGAACAATATGTGGTAAAGCCATTTTCATCTTATAAGCTGGAATTCTCCATAAACGATTATCAAAATCAATCTCATTCCATTCCATGTTAATGAGCTCGGCAGTTCTTACAAATGTTAGAGTCATAAACTGTAAAGCTGTCTTAACCAAGATATTGCCATGATAACGATCCATCCGTTCTAAGAAAGGCGGAAACTCAGAAATATCTAGGCGAGCCATATGTTTTACCTTACGTGGCTTGAGAGCTTCTTGAAGGTGGGGTGTAGGGTCGTTCTCAATAAGTCCTTTACGGATTGCATAACGAAAAATACGCCCAGCTAAAGGAATAGAGCGTTTAGCCATCTCCTGAGCACCACGTGCTTCAATTTGCTTAGCACAAGCAAGGACATCTTTTCCTTTAATCTGATCAATAGGTATATTACCTAAAGCAGGGAAAAGGTCTTTTTCAAATACAGATAGGTCACGTAAATATGTACCTTCTTTAATGACAGCCTTACGATCCTCCATCCACTCCATAGCAAGCGCTTTGAAAAGAGTGCTTTCATCGGCTTGTTGTTTCTTTTGCTTTTTCTCTTTATTGGGATTAATCCCATCTTTAAGCTTTAATCGTGCTTCATCTCTAGCACGACGAGCTTGTGCAAGCGTAGTTTCAGGGTATGTACCAATACTGAAGATATTCTCTTTTCCATTCAAACGGAACTTCATTCGCCAATGCATTCCTCCAGAAGGAGTGACCTCTAGATACATCCCTTTTTCATCAGAGTATTTGGTTTTCTTTTCTGAAGGTTTTATTTTTCTGACTTGAGCATCTGTAAGCATGGCAATAATTCCACAGAATTGGGGGTATAATTTTAGGGGTAAAATATTATACCCCTAGTTATACCCCCAACTGCATCAAGCTTGCAATAGATCAAGTAGATTGTATAAGACGTAAAAAAAGCTTAAACCTTTTAGATTTAAGCTTTTTTAGACCTTATGGGACTTCATAAGAGTTGAATTTGGCGGTGAAAGAGGGATTCGAACCCTCGAAACGCTATAAACGTTTACACACTTTCCAGGCGTGCTCCTTCAGCCACTCGGACACTTCACCATGGCGGAGGATAATATCGAAAAACATGGCTATCGACAAGGTGAAACAATTGAATTCGAGCAAAAGTTTTAGCTCAATGATATGATTCGCAAAAATAGTGTCGATAATTGAAGACAAGATTATGCAAAGTACTGCAAAAAAAGCCGCACTGCCTGCGATTACCTTGGCAGCTTTAGGGGTTGTGTTTGGGGATATTGGAACCAGCCCACTCTATGCATTGAAAGAATCATTTCATGCTGCACATGGTCTAGGAATTAACCCAGAGAATGTTTTGGGTATTCTGTCGATTATTTTTTGGACTATGACGATGGTCATTACCATTAAATATGCTGCGATTGTGATGCGTGCAGACAACAATGGTGAGGGTGGCATCATGGCATTGCTTGCACTCAATTTACGCAATACGAATTTTAGTGATCGTAGAAAATTGCTTTTAATTTCGATTGGTTTTATTGGGGCTTCACTATTCTTTGGGGATGGTATTATCACCCCAGCTATTTCAGTCTTATCTGCTGTAGAAGGCTTATCCATCGCAACAGATGCTCTAGACCCTTATATTGTGCCGATTGCAATTAGTGTGGTCACAGCTTTGTTTGTGATGCAAAAATATGGAACCGCTTTTGTCGGTAAATTCTTTGGGCCTATCACTTTATTATGGTTTTTTTCCCTCGGCATACTTGGAATTTCGAGCATTATTCAAACGCCTTTGGTTTTAGGCATGCTCAGTCCGCATTGGGCCATTCAATTTATTGTGACCCATCCTTTAATGACGTTTTTTATTATGGGAGCCGTGGTACTGACAGTAACGGGTGGTGAAGCACTGTATGCAGATATGGGACATTTTGGACCAGTACCGATTCGCTTGGCATGGTTTATTGTGGTTTTACCTTGTTTATTGCTCAATTATGCAGGGCAAGGGGCTTTATTACTTCGCGATCCAGCAGCCATTGAAAACCCGTTCTATCTTTTAGTGCCAGAGTGGGCTTTGTACCCTATGATCTTCTTGGCTACTATGGCTGCGGTCATTGCTTCTCAGGCGGTGATTTCAGGGGTATTCTCTTTGGCTCGTCAAGCGATTCAATTGGGTTATTTGCCACGTTTGAATATTAAACATACGTCAGATTTAGAGCAGGGGCAGATTTATGTTCCTTTGCTGAATTGGGTCTTGTTAGCGTCAATTATTATTCTGATTCTGATTTTCCAAACCAGCTCGCAGCTTTCTCATGCCTATGGTTTAGCCGTGACGATGACTATGTTGTGTGACACTTTGCTGATTGCTGTATTTATTCGTTATACATGGAAATGGAGCATGCCAAAATTGGTACTGCTGATTATTCCATTCTTAACTTTAGATTTGGTCTTGGTCAGTGCAACCTCACTTAAAGTGCTTTCAGGTGGTTGGGTCCCTTTGCTGATTGGTGGTATTGCTTTCTTATTATTAATGACGTGGAAGCAAGGTCGAGAATTAACTTTTGCTAAACTTCAGCAAGATACTCTACCGCTGGATTTATTTGTACAAAGTATTGGTGAACAGGCCAACTGGGTTGAAGGTGAGGCTGTTTTCCTAACTGGAACACCGACTGTTGTACCGCATGCGATGCTACACAATATGAAGCACAATAAAGTGTTACATCAAAAGAACATCATTTTGACAGTCAAAATTCAGGATGTGCCGTATGTAGAGGAACAAAATCGTTTCCATGTTGAAACCATGAATCCACATTTCTATCGCGTTGAATTGTATTATGGTTTTAAAGACGAAATGAACATTCCTTATGCACTTGAAGCCGTTTATCAAGCGATTGAGCTTGAATATAACCTGATGCAAATCAGTTTCTTCGTTTCACGTGAGCGGATCATCAGTACGGTGGGTGAGGGCATGATGCCGTGGCGTGAGAAATTATTTATTTCGATGCAAAGAAATACCAGTCCGGTGAGTGACTTCTACCAAATCCCGCCGAACCGTGTGGTTGAGTTAGGTAGTCAAATCGAGATTTAAACTTTAAAAAAACCAGCGTTTACGCTGGTTTTTTTTGGAGGATAAATGAATTGTGATCTTAGTTCATTGGATCATTGACTGGTGCTTCAGGCATCGCTTGCATGGGTTGTTCCATTGAAGCATCTGGCAAAGCTTGAGCGGGTGCATCAGGTGACGGCAATGAGTCAGATTCAACTGCATTTACAGGTGCTTCAGCCGAAGAATCGAGCTGAGGTGTAGCCGCTGGTGCAGTGTTCATATCTACATTTGCCGTTGGTGCGACAGCATCATTAAGTGCTGCTTCAGCTTGTTGTGCTGAGAGTTCGGCATTCGGTGCTAGAGGGTGTTGTTCAGTAGGCGTGGCGGCGATTTCTTGTGGAGCTGATGCATCAGGCATCACTTGTTGTACGGGCGCCTCAGTCTGAGTTGTAGTTGGCATCATAGCTTGGTCATTTGGCGTACCCTGAGTAGCTTGATTCACAGGAGCGGGAACATTTGCAACATTCGGTTTAAGTAATTTAATTTGCCCTGAATTTACGAGTTCTTGAATTGAGCCTGGTTGACCGTTCACTGTTGTGGTTATTTTGGCTTGAGATAGACTTTCCAAAGTATCGCCGGGTTGAATAGGTGGTTCAGCAAAAGCAGAAGCACTGACCACTGTACCGATTAAACCAATTGACATTAAAATTTTAGAATGCATAAGAACTCCGTAAAAGGCATGTATTATTTGTTCGATTCCTTTTTACCTTGGCATATAATTTGAAGTGACAGCAATGAAAGATACGCAATCGCATCACGTTGCCGTAGAAAAACTCTACAAAAAAGACATTTTGTTACATGCAAAATCATCTAAATTTGCAGTTTTGTTTAATTGTTATGCGAATAGCTTTAGAGCGATATACTTCGTATACGCTGATTGTTAAGCTCGTGAAAAATAGATGTTTATGTAGTTGTGATGGCGAAGAAGAAAAGCGGTTCAGGTCAGTCTGTATCTAAAATGTTTAATCAAAATGGGCTGAAATTTATCTTGGGATTAGTGGCAACAGGAAGTTTTGCAATTGCCTTTGGTCAGGAAAAAATTCAGCAATACGTCTCTTTAAGTCCAAGTTCCAATGCAGCCTGTTTAGAGCAGTTTTACCGAGAAACTCCGCCCTATTTGTTGAAAGATAGTTTGAGCAAACACAGTTATGCACTGTGCTTTAATGGTTTTAATGTCATGTATTCGGGTGTTTCAAAAACACCACTGTGGGTAGCAGAAGCGTTGACGCCACAACGTCTGAGTCAGAAAATCCCGCGCGAGGATAATTTCCATGAGGAATCAAATGTTGCGGTAACCCATCGCGCGACATTATCCGACTATCGAGGCTCAGGCTATGACCGTGGACACATGGCGCCTAATGCCGATATGCCGAATAAAGATGCACAATTCGACAGTTTTTCTTTGGCCAATATGGTACCGCAAGCCCCTAAAAATAATCAGCAGGTCTGGCGTGAACTTGAAGAGGCGACGCGCGCAATTGTGACCAAACAAAAGCTTGATGTTTTTGTAGTGACAGGACCTGTATTTCAGGGCAAGAAGCTTAAAACCATTGGACAGGGAGTGATTGTTCCGAGTGCGGTTTATAAGGCTGTGTATATGCCAAAAACAGGGGCGATTGGGGCGTATTATGCACCGAATGATAATTCACAGCAGGTAAAAGTTGTCAGTGTTTGCTATTTGGAAGAGCAGTTGGGAATGAATCTGTTTCCGCAACTGACAGAAGAACAAAAGCGCAATACCTACAAACTCCCGCTGACAGCCAATGCTGTCAAAGCTCAACAGGCTATTCAATATTCGCATTGGGATGCAGAAAGCCAGTGTGCGGAAGATGTTTCATCAGAGCAGCTCAAAGCGTTACAAAAAGACTTTAAGTCGGGGTCGAGTCAGTCGAGTGCAAAAAGCACAGATCAGACCAACAGTACAGGCATTGATTCGGCTACACAGGATGCTATTGTGAAGCAATTGATTGACGTATTGTTGCAATATATTTTGCAGCTGTTACGTTAAAGTTCTAAGCAGCTGGATGTGTATGGGTTCGGCTGTTTTATTCGATGACCGAAGCATAAATAAGAGTAAAAATAATATGTTTAAACCTTTTATACAGGGAGCGGAGTCACATGCCATTCATGACTTGACTCTTGATAATGACGTGGACTGTGTCAGTATTTATGGCAACTTACAACTCACCAAAGACCAAGTGGGTTTAGCAGCAGCCAAGGCACTACAGAGCTATATCAATGCCATCGTGCAACAGCTAGAAAGCGAGGTTCAACTTCCTGAAAAAATTCAGCGTTCAGAGACAGGGGAAATTGATAACCCTTTTTTATAAGTTCTAAGCATGTTCCATGTGGAACATTTAAAAAGCCCACATTCGTGGGCGTTATGCTGGTAGGGAATGGGAACAGCGTCTAAGCCTTTCTTTCCAAAATTTTATAAATGATGGCACCGATAATTGCGCCAATAATAGGTGCCACCCAAAATAACCAAAGTTGGCTTAAAGCAGCGGTTTCGGCAAAGAGGGCAACACCTGTACTACGGGCTGGATTGACCGAAGTGTTGGTGACAGGAATACTAATCAAGTGAATAAGTGTCAGAGCCAGACCAATCGCGATTGGGGCAAAACCAGAAGGTGCAAGTTTATCGGTCGCACCCATAATGATAATTAAAAACATTGCTGTTAGGACAATTTCAATAATTAAAGCTGAGATTAAAGAATACTGACCAGGAGAGAGCTCGGCATAACCATTGCTTGCAAATCCTCCTGTGCCAACAAATCCAGCTTGCCCTTGTACAATCAAATACAAAACCCAAGCTGCTAAAATTGCACCAATAACTTGAGAAATAATATAGGGAATCAGATCTTTGCTCTCAAAGCGACCACCGACCCATAAACCGATACTGACGGCAGGGTTAAAGTGTCCACCTGAGATGTGTCCGAGTGCAAAAGCACCCGTTAAAACGGTTAAACCAAAGGCAAGAGCAACGCCTAGAAAGCCGATGCCCAATTCAGGGAAAGCTGCAGCAAAAATAGCACTGCCACAACCTCCGAAGACCAACCAAAATGTTCCGATGAACTCAGCAAGATATTTATTCATAATGTGCCTTTTGTAGTTATTGATGTTTTATTTGTTTACAACGTATATTTAACGAGAAAGCGATCGTTTTTCAATCAATTTTAACAAAAAAAGCGTGACATCTTGATGACCTTAGAAAATTTGAGGATTGTTAGTCAACGTGTTGTAGTCGCCATTGTTGCGGGGTGAGCTCAGTCCATTGTTTAAAGGCACGCTGAAAAGCACTTTGTTCAGAATAACTGAGCAAGAGGGCAATTTCCTGTAAGCTCAAGTGTGGATCTTTTAAATATTGTTCTGCCAAGACACGTCTTACTTCTTGCATTCTGTGTTGATAAGTCGTGCCTTGTTGTTGTAAGTGGCGCTGTAGTTGTCGTACTGAAAAGCTCAATTGCTTCGCAATATGCTCAATTTGATATTGGTTTTTTTGGAGTCCTGTCAAAATAGCATGTTGTAGCCGTTGGTCAATGTGAGTGGAATTGGGCAATTTTTCAAGTAGGGCTTCGGCTTGCTGTAACAGTAGTTTTTGTAATGTTTGATCGCCTTGTTGAAAAGGCATAGATAATTCACGCAGTGGAATCATCATCATCGGTCGACTTTGGGAAAAGCGAACGCGACAATTAAAATACTGTTCATACTGTAGGGTATTTTTAGGGGTAGGATGCGTGAAGTGCACTTCATAAAGCTGAATATCTTCATGGGCGACAAAGTGTTTCATAAATTGAATCATCAGTGCCATTGCCACTTCATTACTCAGTTGTGTGGTGAGTTCAATCGGCATTTCCACCCAACCAAAACATAGGTTTTCACCTTCAACGGCAACATATAATGAGCTACCATCATAAATCAGCCGATGAAAGTCATGGTAACGGGTCAGTGCTTCACCAAGCGTCTCACAGGATAGCGCAATATAGGCCAAGATACCTAAATGCTTAGGTTGTACATATTGAGCAATGTCGAGTCCGAGAGCCGGCGTTTGTAGATGGCTGTCGAGATCATTCAACAACGCTAACCACAGAGCATAATCAAAACGTTCTAGATTCTGAACTTTCTCAAGTTTTTCAGAAATTGGATAGCCCACCGCTTGGCAATAGGCATAGAGTAAATGACCTAGCCCGCCGTAGACTGAACCTGTGTAGTCTTTGAAATGTTGCATTTATTCGCTCTATTGTTCTTGTCGTGATTTGTCAATGAATTGGAATGCTAGGGTCAATATTTAGCATAGTTTCCACATTATATTCAATCTGAAAACAGGAGGGATTTGACATGTGGAAGGGTTTTGTCGCGGGATTGGTGGTGGCCAATGCCTTTGAGTGGGTGGCACATAAATATATTTTGCATGGTACACACCGTGCGGGTAAGCCACGCTACAGCCCTGTGCCTGACAGCATGAAGTCACATTGGGAGCATCACCGAGAAGTACGTAAAACGGCGTTTCACGACCACGGGTATGTTGAAGGCTGGAGTAACTGGCGTACTAAAAATGAGATCATTTCACTGGCTGTAGTCGCGGGTGTATTTGGAACATTATTTTATCCAGTGTCCAAAGGGATGACTTTATCTGTGCTGTATTCTGCTGGAAACTATTATTATATTCACCGCCGTGCGCACTTAGAACCTGACTGGGCAATGCGTAAAATTCCGTGGCACTATGACCACCACATGAACTCTAATCAGGATGCCAACTGGTGTGTGACTAAGCCGTGGTTTGACTATATTTTAGGGACTCGCGTGATTTCATCATTGGACTTGCAAGAACAAAATCCATTGGGCATTACCTTGCCTCAAAGCGTGTCTGAGCGTTTAACTCAATGGGTAAATCAGGTCTTTCCTGCAAAATGGGTTAAGGCACCAGAAGCTGTTGAGAGTAAGCCTAGGCAGATGACAGAAACTATCGCTGGATAATAGGGTTAATGTGAGAGTTGTCGTGATTTGTCAATAAAATTGGTATGTATTGTCAATATTTCATCATTTGAACATCTTATAGTAAAGTTGTTGATGAGGTGATTTCACTTCATGAGCTTAGTACGTCATTTTTCATTTTCCAGTTTAACAGAGCAATATAGTCGTTATTCTAGGTTTATAGGGAGTCGCAAGACTCCCTTTTTTTATCTCAAAAATTGAGAGTGTAGGTTCGAACAAGATCCAGAGAGCATTCTAAGCTTTAACATCTGCTGCATAATTGAGGCAATGGCACTAGCTGTGAATGAGTACAGTGGAATTGAGCTTTTTAATTCATCTGTTTTTTAAAGCCCGTTAAAATATAGCGATCCATTTCGTCCTTATACTGTGGAGAAAACTGGAAGCAAATGGGGTCATTCACTTTTAATGTGTTCAGCTCTGGAAAGCGTTGTCTGGCTTGTAGACTGTTGGTAAATATGAACCCTTGTCGATCATTTTGAAAATAAAAGGCTTTTTCAATGCTGACGTTGTGTCGGTTTTGCTGTCTGATTTCTACCCATTGATGAAAAGTTCCGCAATAACGAATTTGCTCAGGGGCGGCAAAGGCTTTTTTATAATACTGTGTGAGTTGGTATTCTGAGAACATTACATAACTAAACATGCACAAGCCTAAGAAGGGAATAATGGCGAACATGGTAAAAGGATGATCTGTGTATTTTCTTAATAGGTACAGTAATAGAAATAAGAAAGCGATGCCAAAGATAAGAAAAATAACCTGTAAGTCTTGCACTGTTTGATCTCTAATTGTTGTTCTAAATAGTTATAAAAAACTGAAGTCATAAAAAAAAGAGCATCTTTCGATACTCTTTTAATCATTTCAGAATGATGCTGTCAATTATAAACGCATTTCAATGCCTTGTTCCGCAAGGTATTTCTTCGCTTCAGGAATGGTGTGTTGCCCAAAGTGGAAAATTGAAGCAGCCAGTACGGCGTCGGCTCCACCTTTTAAAATACCATCTGCCAAGTGCTGTAAGTTGCCAACACCACCCGAAGCAATGGTTGGAATAGTGACACGGTCATTGATTTGGCGCATCAGCCCGAGGTCATATCCTGCTTTGGTGCCATCGGCATCCATCGAGGTAATCAATAGTTCACCTGCGCCAAAGTTAGCCATTTTCACTGACCACTCAATGGCATCAATGCCTGTTGGTTTACGGCCACCATGAGTGAAAATTTCCCATTTATTTTCACCCGTTTTTTTCGCATCTATAGCAACCACAATACACTGTGCGCCAAAGCGTTGCGATGCTTCTTGGACAAATTCAGGATTAAATACCGCTGCTGAGTTAATGCTCACTTTGTCTGCACCAGCATTGAGTAAGAGACGAATGTCTTCAACTTTACGTACCCCACCACCGACGGTTAAGGGAACAAAAACTGTTTCAGCCATACGTTCAACGGTACGGTAGGTTGTGTCGCGGCCATTTGAGGTTGCTGTAATATCTAAGAAGGTAATTTCATCAGCACCTTGCTCGTTATATCGGCGTGCTACTTCTACTGGGTCACCTGCATCACGAATATCAAGGAATTGAACACCTTTCACTACACGACCGTTGTCTACGTCGAGGCAAGGAATAATACGTTTAGCTAGCATAATTTTTTCCAAAAATAACAGCCGATTATGAAACTTCGCGACTTAGATGCTACACCTTAATAGTCGGAGCAGGTATTCTATCAAACTTATGTAAGTTTTTTCGCAGGTTTTATATGTCGGTTTATACCACTTTGACTTTACAGGAAGTTCAGGCGTTTGCAGCACCTTATGGACTAGAGGTGATGGATCTGATCCCGATTCAAGGCGGTATTCAAAATACGAACTATTTTATTGTGTGTGAAAATGCTGTGCAGTACGTGTTAACTGTATTTGAAGAGATGGATGAACAAGGCGCAGGCGAGTTGGTTCCTGTACTTGAGCATTTGGGTCAAGCAGGTTTAACGGTACCCGTGCCATTAAGTCATTCAGGCAAAGCCATTCATAGCTTAAAAGAGAAGCCCGCACAAATTGCCCCACGGATGATGGGCAAACATCCCATGCCTGCGACCCTTGAGCAAACTGAGGCAATTGCCGTTGCACAAGCGAAAATGCATGTCGCATTGCAAGATTTTCCACTGGAACGTGCAGAATACCGTGACCATGATTACTGGCTGGCGGTGGCATTAGACATGAAACCGACTTTAACTGAAGCGGATCAAGCATTATTGAGCAAATTATTGGGTCTATACGATGCATTGTCGGCAGTTTATCCGAATCGTCCAAAAGGTTTTATTCATTCGGACTTATTTCGAGACAACACTTTGTTTGAGGGCAATCAGCTCAAGGGCATTTTAGACTTTTATGAACTGAATAAAGATGAGTTCTTGTTCGATATTGCGATTACGCTGAATGACTTCTGCACCGAATACCCAAGTGTACATTTAAATGAAGCCAAGGCCATCGCATTTTTAAACGCCTATGAAAGCATTCGTCCTTTGACTGCTGATGAAAAATCTTGCCTAGAGTTGTATCTCGCAATGGCTGCTGCACGTTTTTGGATGATGCGTTTACAAGTGGCACAAAAAAATGCAGAACAAGGCCGTACTGGGGAGGATATTTTGCAGAAAAATCCTGTCGAAATGCGTAATATGGTGATTGACCGCTTAAAGTTTGTAACTACTTAAATAGGAAAGAAAAATGCGTGACCAAGGACGACTCATTGAATGGTTTGATGATAAGGGCTACGGCTTTATTCAGCCTAACGATGACAGCAAAGATCGCGTGTTTTTACATATCAAGGACTTTGCGCGGCAAGGTCCTCGCCCCATAGTAGGATGTGCATTGGAATATAATGCAATTTTAGATGCGCAAGGGCGTTATCGTGCACAGCAAGTCAGCTATTTAAAAGCATCACAAACCCAAAATAATCGGACTCAAAAGAAGCCCCTGAAAAAGACCGTACAAGGCCAAAATTTGCGTCCAATGCAAATCGCTTCGGTGGCGTACATTGTTGTTTTAGCGTTGTTGATGCTGCTGGGGCGTTTAAGTGGGTTGGTGTTGCTCTTTATTAGTTTAATGAATGCAGCCAGTTATTGGTTCTATGCACAAGACAAAGAAGCGGCGCAAAATGGGCAGCACCGCGTACCTGAAAATACGTTGCATCTGCTTTCATTTTTAGGCGGATGGCCTGCCGCATGGCTGGCACAGCAAAAGCTACGTCATAAAACACAAAAACAACCCTTTAGAAAGATTTACTTTTGTACAATCTTTTTCAATATTCTTTTAATTTTATGGCTTATTTCTCCTTTCAATAGTTTGCCTATTTAAAGTCAAAAGCCCACTTTATGAGGGACAATATGAATTATTCAGTCGATCAAGATCCGAATCGTAGCCTGACCTTTATTCTTTATATTTTGTATATTGTTGCGATTTTTTCCGCAGGAATTTTAGCAGTGATCGCTTTAGTCATTAATTACATCAAGCGCGATGCAGTCCGTGGTTCTATTTTTGAGAGCCATTTTACATGGCAGATTCGCACGTTTTGGTGGTATTTAATTTGGAACGTGATTGCCTTTGTGCCGTTTCTTTTCTTATTCTTTACAGGTGAAAATGCCACGGCATTTGCAGGTGTAGCACTAGGCGCTTCAACCTTCTGCGTCGCCGTGATTGTACTGTCATGGGTGTGGATTGTATATCGTGCGATTAAAGGCATCATTCGTTTAAATGATAATGAGCCGATGTATCAATAAGACCAGATGACTTTAAAAGGGCAGTTTGCCCTTTTTTTAGGTCTGTATCTTTTGAGATGGGATTTATGCACTGAGATGAAACCATATAATGCAGCAGTTTCACTATTTTTGCGCAGGCTTTAAAAAAGCACTGTACCAAATTAAATTTTATGTTTTACATTTTTGTTCAATAGATCTTACATTTTTAATATTTATAATTTACATTTTTATTTAATATATTTTACATATTTAATAATTTAAATTTACTTTTTTAATAAAATAACTATACATTAATGTACAGTTATTTATATAAAAATATGTTCGATATTGATTATAAAAAATAGCATGATTCTGGCTAGGCATAGAATCTTCCACGACGACGACGCAAGCCTAAAACATGAATGGCACGAACCAGTACGGCATAAGAAACCGAATAGCCAAAGTGCTGTTCAAAAAGTGGAACTAAATCGCTAATATTTTGAAATTTTATATTTTTAACAAATACTTGGAATTCATTCCAGTCTTTAATGTGGCTAGGTGCTCCACGATTACTAGCCGCTTTTGGAGATAAATCTCCAGTTTCTTCCTCTAGCTTAATCCATGCATCGAGGGTCACACGTGAGATGTTGAATTCTTTGCAAACAGCAACCTTATAATCAGTGAGTTTATAGCGTTGAATTGCTGCTTTTCGAGTTTCTAAATCGTATTTAGGCATTTTATTCAATATTCTTAAAATACAGAAGATGCTATTATATGGCATAGTTGTTGCAAAAACCAAAATCACTAGATTGAAAAATGAAAGATGGTGATTTCGGTGAAAAATGCAGATTTTTCTTTAAAGAAAATGTCACTATGGCAAGTGGTCATTATTGGTGTGGCCTACATGACCCCAATGGTGGTGTTCGATACTTTTGGTATCGTGTCTGGGATCACCGATGGTCGTGTGCCATTGGCGTATATTCTGGCGTTGTTTGCGATGCTATTAACGGCATTTAGTTATGCACGTTTTAGTCGGGTCAGCGGTGACTCAGGTTCTGCTTATAACTACACCGCACAGTCCTGTGGAGCTAAAGCGGGCTTTTTTGTTGGTTGGTGTTCACTGCTCGATTATATTTTACTGCCTTTAGTTAATGCTTTACTGGCGGGTATTTATTTGGAAGCGGTCATTCCGAGCGTGCCCTATTGGGTCTGGGTGGTTTTATTTACAGGTTTAGTCACCCTAATCAACTGCTTCCGAATCAATATTTTAGCGAACTTGAGTTTGGTGTTTGTGCTTTTGCCCTTACTGTTGATGGTTCTGTTTATTTATTTGGTTATTCAAGGGGTGGGGTCAGCGCAAGGCTATGATCATGTGCTGACTTTAGCACCATTGTTTAATGGGGACAGCTCTGTTTTACCTTTGATTGCGGGCGCCTCCATTTTATGTTTTTCATTTTTGGGTTTTGATGCAGTTACAACCATGTCGCATGAGACCAAAGATCCGCAAAAGAACATTCCGCGTGCGGTTTTACTTACCACATTGGCGGGGGGGCCATCTTTATCACAGCATCATGGTTTATTCAGTTGTACTTCCCAACGAATGTGCGTTTTAACAAACCTGATGAAGCTTTACCTGAGATTGTTCTCTATGTCGGAGGGGCATTGTTCCAAGCTGTATTTCTGTGTGCTCAAATCATGAATACCTTTGCTTCAGGTCTGGCGACTCATGCGAGTGCTTCACGCCTAATTCATATTATGGCGAAAGATGGCATTTTCCCCAAAGCAACCTTTGGGCAATTACATGCAAGACTGGGTACCCCCTTGTACGCGGTATTGAGCATTGGCTTGATCTCATTGTCTGCCATTTTCTTAGATCTTGCGACTGTGGTCAGTATGATTAGCTTTGGTGCATTGATTGCCTTTACGGCGGTGAACTTCTCGGTTTTTGTGAAGTTTTATCTGTTGGAAAAACAAACTCAAGGCGTCAAAAACAAATGTCTCAATTTGATCCTGCCTCTGTTATCCGTATTGGTGATGCTTTGCCTGTGGGTTAACTTAGAACGAAATGCCCTGATTTTTGGGTGCTCTTGGCTAGCAATTGGTATTGGGCTATTTATTTATAAGAAATTGAAAAAGCAAAACATTGTAATTGGAAATGCATACTAAACCCTGCATGAAAATGAAAGTAATATTGAGTGTAAATGAAATGAATATGAATAAACCGACATTTGTAGATGACGTTGAATACAAAGCCAGTTTTGCTGTACAAAGCGGCAAAGAGTGGAATTGGTTAAACCCGCAACATGGTGCGTTTGATCATCCTGCCAATTACTATGAAAGTTCAATGCATGTATGGCATGAGTTTGATGCTTTAAATGCAGATATCGAATGTGATGTCGTAGTGATAGGTGGTGGCTTACTGGGAACCTCGGCAGCACTGCATTTGTCGGAGCAGGGTGTAGATACGGTCTTGGTTGAAAAGAACCGAGTGGGCAGTGCTGCCTCAGGGCGCAATGGTGGGCAACTCACACCGGGATTGGCACGTTGGGAAGCCGAAACCATGATCGAGCACTTCAGCTTTGAAGAGGCAAAAAAGTTATGGCACTTTACCTCAACTGAAGCCATGACTTTGATTGATGACATTACTGAAAAATATGATTTAGATTTACAACGTAAACGTGGACATCTAACGGCCGCAGTACACCCAGGGCATTTAGATGCCTTGCGTGAAGGCATGCAAGCACGTCAGTACTTAGATGAAAAAAATACCTCAATGCTGACCCAAGAGGAATTACGAGAGCATGTGCAATCGGATAACTATTTTGGCGGCTTATTGGATCATCTAGGTGGACATATTCATCCTTTAGCATTGACACGTGGTTTGGCGTATGGCTTTTGCCAAAAGGGCGGTAGCATCTATGAGCAAACAGAAGTGCAGTCGATTCAGGAACGTGCCGATGGTATTTATGTGACCACAGCGCAAGGGGTGATTAAAGCACGTAAAAGCGTGGTGATGGCTGTACACCATGCTTCATTTAAACTATTAGAAGAACGTAATCAAACTACGATTCCTTTTTATACTTACGTCTGTACCACAGCACCTTTAGCATTAGATTTGAAAGAGCTATTGCCGACGGATCTGCCTGTATACGATACGCAATTTCAAATTGACTACTACCGTGGCGTTTCAAAAAACCGATTGTTATTTGGGGGCGAAGGCACTGGCTCGTGTTGGAGTCCTGAACAAACCCATGACTATTTGCTGGGACGTATTCAGCATGTATTTCCTCAGCTAGAGCAGGTGGCACTTGACTTTGTGTGGAGTGGAACGACAGATTTAACCGTTAATGGTGCGGCAGACAGTCGGAAATTTGGTCATCAATATCCCATTTATGCTGTACAGGGCTGGAGTGGGCATGGTGTTGCGCAAACGGTGCGTATTGGTAAAGCCATTGCCGATGATTTCTGTGGTCAATGTGATGATTTTAATATGTTGACCCGAATTCAACATCAGAACATTCCTTTTGGTCGGGCATTGGCACCGTTAGTGATTCCAATTGCCAAAAGTATGTATGGTTTAGGAGCAATGATTAATCCGGGTAAGATGGTATCGTTCTAAACATGAACTTGTGCTGCTGAATCTATACAATTTATGTTTAGACTCAGCAGACACCGCATTTGAACGTTAAATTAGCGCTGTTCAGCTTCTTTTTTTGATTTCAACAGTTTGGGTTTCCATTCACTCATCATAATGCCAAACACCACCAAGAGACCGCCCAACAAAGCCAGTGGTGCTAAACGTTCTCCTGCAAGGCGCCCAAAAAGCGCTGCCCACACGGGCTCTCCTGCGTAAATAATCGCTGCTTGTGATGGGTTGACTGAGCGCTGTGCCCAATTCATGACATATTGAATCACAGCACTGGCAAGCCCCAATCCAAATGCAATGCCTAATAATGGCCATGAAAAAGCAGGTAGTTGTTGCTCACCAGCCAGTGGCATGGATGCAAAAGCGAGCACAGAGGCAACCGCCAGTTGAATGACCGTCACCCGACCAATATCAACTTTTGGGGCAAAATAACCAATCAGAATAATTTCCATTGCTATAGCAATTGCACCGAGCAGGGTTAAGGTCTGGCCAAAATTCAATGAGATTGAGTTCAGACTATTGCCTGTGAGCAGGACTAAGCCTATAAACGCACAGAGTGCACCAATCCAAATCATAAAATGGGGCACTTTACGAAAGATCAACCACAATAGTAGGGGGACTAGGGGGACATACAGTGCCGTTAAAAAGGCAGATTCACTGCTACTGACTGTTTGTAGTCCGACCGTTTGTGTGCCATAGCCAATCGTGACCATACAGCCAATGAGTGCACCTGCCCACAGGTCCTGCCGGGTGATGTGTTTTAAATGTTGATAGGAAAATAAGCCAATAATGGTCGCGGCACAGGCGAAACGACAACCGACAAAGAACATGGGGGAGCTAAAATTTAAGGCATATTTCACGGCCAAGAAGGTGCCGCCCCAAATAAAAGTAATGAGAATCAGCGCAATCACAGGCGCTTTAGAACCGAGCTGAGTATTCAACATAAAAAGACTGGTGTGCAATATATTGCACATAGCTTGTCATGCTTTGTTTTTGTGTGCAATATATTGCTCAATATTTTTTTTGATTTATCTGTATGAACTCTCCTGCGGTGCTACAACACGTCAGTCAAAATGTGCGTCATTATCGAAGTTTAAAAGGCCTGAGTCAGCAGCAACTCGCTGATTTAGCTGGGTTAAGCCGTCGTATGGTAGCTGGGGTTGAATCTGGGCAGGACAATATTAGTCTGGCAAAGCTCAGCTTGATAGCCGATGTGCTTGAGGTCGATTTTGTACAAATTATTGCTGCGCCTGAACAGCAAGGGCAAGCGGTGGTGAACGTTTTGGCTTGGCAGGGCACACAAGCACACAGTGAAGCAAAATTAATGGCTTCAGCGGCAGCGACACAAAAAGTAGAGCTATGGACATGGGTACTGGCACCGAATGAACACTATAGTGCTGAACCTGACCCAGAAGGCTGGCGTGAGATGCTCTATGTGATGGAGGGTGAACTAACTTTGGATTTGGCAGGCGACATGAAAGTCTTGGGTGTAGGAGAGTCGATCGTTTTTTCGAGTGCCATTGAATACCAATATATCAACCGTGGCAATGTATCGTTAAAGTTTATTCGTAATGCAATTTATTAAGAAGCAGATCTTCAAACTGATATTTAATGCATAAAAAAGAGGTCAATAGACCTCTTTTTTAAATTCTACAGTTAGAGCGATTGTTCATCTAATAGCAATTGTGCTTCACGTAGGTTTAAACTGCCTTCGTAAATCGCACGACCAGTAATTGCACCTAAAATACCAGGTTGACCTTTGAGGTTACGTACGTCATCAAGGTTGGTCACACCACCTGATGCAATCACAGGTAGGCCAGAGTATTGTGCCAGTTGAACAGTTTGTTCAACATTGACCCCTTGCATCATGCCGTCACGTGCAATGTCGGTATAGACAATGCTTGATACGCCTGCATCGGCAAAACGTTTGGCCAAATCAGTTGCCTTCACATCGGTCACATTGGCCCAACCATCGGTGGCCACCATGCCATTCATGGCATCAATCCCGACAATGATATGACCTGCAAATTTCTTACAAGCTTCTTCAACAAACTCAGGTTCTTGAACTGCTTTGGTGCCAATAATGACAAAAGATACACCCGCTTCTAGGTAGTGTTCGATGGTTTCTAGTGAGCGAATACCGCCGCCGATTTGAATGGGCAGTTCAGGTTGTGCGCGAGCAATCGCTTCAACCACAGGTTTATGAATTGGCGTACCCGCGAAAGCACCATTTAAATCGACCAAATGTAAGCGACGCGCGCCTTCATTTACCCAGTGCTGTGCAGTTGCAACAGGATCATCAGAGAAAACCGTATCGTCTTCCATACGACCTTGTTTTAAACGAACACATTTGCCATCTTTCAGGTCAATTGCAGGGATGATCAGCATGCTTTCGCTCCTAGCCAAATCTTAAATAAAATCAATGTCAGTCATCTTAGCAAAGTATTGGCAATTTTCTAAGCACCTGTTACAGCTTTTCATGACGAGGAGGTTTTATGATATTTTCCAGTTTTTGCAAAATCTCTTTCGGTAGTTGTTCCAAATGCCGCAATTCTTCAAAAACCAACAGGGCGGCGTAGGCATCGGCGGCAGCATAGTTAATTTGTTCAGGCGTAAGGACTTTCCTTGCCCAATTTGACGTGCTGACTTTTTTGCTTTTCGGGAAGTTGAGTTGAAACAGCAGGGCGATGACATTTTTAATGCCGACAGGGTTGGACAAACCAAAGCTTACAAAGCATTTTGACAGCTCAACCACGCCCTTGAGCTCAAAACCTTTTTTGCGGAACAGATGAGCATCATTTTTTAAACCAAAACCCACTTTGAGCTGGTCTGGATTCGCCAAAAATGGCGCAAGGAAGCTCCAAATGGGAGGGCTCATTTGAAACAAATAAGCACGCTCGACGCTGGCCAGTTGAATGAGATGTGGCCCAGTGGAGACTTCTCCCACTTGAAAGGTCGGTTTGGACTCGCTATCAAAACCGAAGATGGCAATCTGTTCCAGTTCAGTGCGAATGGCTTCACACTGTTCTACGTTCTGAATGACATGAATCGCTTGCATTGGCAAATTTTGAAAACGAGGCAAAATTCGAATGTGTTCTTTGTTGGGGATAGGGAGACTGGGTAGGGAATTATTCATGTTATATCTGAGGCATGCTTTTATCTCAGACTAGTGGTTTTTGATTTTAAAGGCAAAATAAAACCTGCAAGAAGCAGGTTTTAAGTACAATCCAAGATAACAGAATGCATTTTTATTGCTGTTGCATTTCGATCTGTGATTGATTGGCACGCAGTATATAGCTTTGATAAGAAGGCAAAGCAATTGCTGCTAAAATACCAACGACAAATAGCAGGATATAAATCCACGCTAGAATTGTTTCCCAACCTGCGGTTGGGCGTGGCGAACCATAGCTATTGCTACGATCATCACCTGGTGCAAAAATCAGGTAAAGCATTAAGATCACGTTAGCAAGAGGTACCAGCATTAACAGCGATAACCAGCCCGTATGGTTGCGGTCATGTAGGCGACGAATGGTAAATACGAAGGTGAAATAGAAAATTGCTATATAAATCACAGCAAGAAAAATCATGCCACCACCAAAGTTGCCTGTTTCCATGTTGATGAAAGTCGTTGGAAAAATCACGGCAAAAATACCAATGATAATCACAGCGACGATGGCAAGGAGGCAGTTCCATGCGAGATATGAAAAACGTCCGAAGCGACCTGCGGCGTTCAGCGCAGATTCTTGTACATATTGAGTCATAGTGACTTACCTTATCGTTGTAAATTAAATTTTTTATAAATAAAAATGTCTAAAAAGCAGGCAAATCATAATCAAATTTGGTGACAATGGAAAGTCATTACGACAATGCTGAATATGTTAGTGTGTTTTAAATCAAAAATTTACAGGCTAAGGGGATAGCAAAAAAAAGATGAAAGCTTATGCACAGCATTTTTGGGGTATTACCGAAGTTGAGTGAATCGTGAATAAAAAAGCCCAACCGAAGTTGAGCTTTTTACTACAACAGATGTAGAGATAAATTAAATTTTCCATTCCACAAAGTTTTTTAGCAGTTGCAAACCTGCGGTATGGCTTTTTTCAGGGTGGAACTGTGTTGCAAATAAATTTTCTTGATGAATCGCGGTACAGAACTCTAAACCATAGTCACAAGTTGCAGCCACAATGTTGCTATTCTTCGGTTCAACATAGAAGCTGTGAACAAAGTAAAAACGTGCATCTTGTTCAATGTCTTTCCACATTGGGTGGCTTGGGTCAGCTTGATGAACTTGGTTCCAGCCCATGTGTGGCACTTTTAAGCCATCTACATCTGGAAAACGTCTTACCGTTCCTTCAAAAATACCGAGAGCATCGACACCGCCGTTTTCTTCAGAGCGTTGCATCAGCGCTTGCATGCCGACACAGATCGCCAAGACTGGCTTATTAAATGCCGCATGACGAACGACTTCATCAATCCCTGCTTCATGCATGCCTTGCATACAGTCACGCATGGCGCCTACGCCAGGGAAGACAATTTTATCGGCCTGAGCAATCAGTTTAGGATCATTGGTCACATCGACTGTTGCACCGACATGTTCAAGCGCTTTTGCTGCTGAGTGTAGGTTACCCATACCATAGTCAAGAAGGGCAATACGGGTCATTACAAGCTACCTTTGGTTGAAGCAATGGTGTTGGTTGCACGTGGGTCAATTTCACATGCCATACGAAGCGCACGGGCAAAAGCCTTGAACACACTTTCAATTTGGTGGTGGCTATTTTTCCCTTTGAGATTATCAATGTGCACTGTCATTAAAGCATGGTTCACAAAGCCTTGGAAAAACTCAGAGAATAAATCCACATCAAAACGACCAATCATGGCGCGGGTAAATGGAATATCCATAAACAAACCCGGACGGCCCGATAAGTCCACCACAGCACGGCTCAAGGATTCATCCAACGGTGCATAAAAATGACCATAACGGCGTAACCCTTTTTTGTCACCTAAAGCTTTGGCAAAAGCCTGTCCAAGCGTGATACCACAGTCTTCAACCGTGTGGTGATCATCAATTTCCAAGTCGCCATCACATTCAATATCAATATCAAATAAGCCATGTCGCTTGATTTGATCAATCATATGATCTAAAAAGGGAATACCTGTGTTGAGCGTGCCTTGACCCGTACCATCGAGGTTTACACGAACTCGAATTTTGGTTTCGTTGGTATTTCTTACCACTTCACTGATACGTTCTGTCATAGACACGTTCCTCAAAGACGTCAAATAATTGATGTAAAATGTTTCGCCGTAACGAAGTCACCGCATATTAGATTGCTCAGGAGGGTTTATCAATGCCTATTACCGTACACGCTTATACTTCACTAGAAAAAGAAGAGTTGCGCAGCCAGCTAGAGCGACTGTACGACACCAGTCCTGAATTTGGCGATGGGCATGATGCCGTAGAACAACTTGAGCAGAATCTGGCTCAGTATACCTTACTTTATACCGCAGAATTTAATACTAAAGTCATTGGCGCACTTTGGTGTAGCGGGCAGGGTGAAAATAAAACGCTTGAATATATCGTGGTACATCCAGCAAATCGTGGGCGAGGGGTTGCGGAGCGACTGGTTGAAGAAACGTGTCGCATGGAAGAAAGTAAAGGTGTGAAAGTGTTTGAGCCAGGCTGTGGCGCGATTCATCGTTGCTTAGAGCACATTGGCAAAATTTAAGTTTTTTGAGGTCATTTTAAGCTGCTTTTCTTCATGGAAAGTGATTGAGCCTTAGTTTAAGTACACAGGGTGAATCAAAAAATGTGCAAAGGGTGTTGAATATTGCTGTAAAAGTAAGCATTCAAAAGATTTTTGTGAAAACACACTTGACGCTACACGGCTTAAACTGTTTAATACGCGACATCGGCGTGATAGCTCAGTAGGTAGAGCAACGGATTGAAAATCCGTGTGTCCCCAGTTCGATCCTGGGTCTCGCCACCATATTTTAAATCTAATTTAAAGATTTCAATCCCTGATCCCATCAGGGATTTTTTTTGCCTGAAATTTATTCGATCAAATAAAAAAGTGATGATTTTTATTGACTATTCATCCGAGATACGGCTTAATACACGGCATCGGCGTGATAGCTCAGTAGGTAGAGCAACGGATTGAAAATCCGTGTGTCCCCAGTTCGATCCTGGGTCTCGCCACCATATTCAAAAAAGCCTCAAACATTGTTTGGGGCTTTTTTTTGTTTGAATAAAAATTCCATCTGATTGGATGTTGGACAAAATTATGCTTTTCGTGCTGGAGGGTGTGTTAATTTCGAATCAAAAATA
The DNA here is from genome assembly GCF_003231195.1 of Acinetobacter sp. WCHAc060042. NCBI lineage: Bacteria > Pseudomonadati > Pseudomonadota > Gammaproteobacteria > Moraxellales > Moraxellaceae > Acinetobacter > Acinetobacter sp. WCHAc060042. Next base: position 44,855 of record NZ_QKVN01000005.1, on the reverse strand, counting down.
AGATTGAGGGTGGCTTATGAAAGATTTATTTTCATCAGGAAGTTCGCTTTATCAATTGGCACGTCCGAGTTATCCAGCGAGTTTGATTCAAGAAATACTCAAGTATGTAGTTACTCCGCAATTTGCATGGGATTGTGGTGCGGGGTCGGGACAGCTGACTCAACTGTTGGCACCTTATTTTGATGCCGTGGTGGCGACAGATATCAGTACCCAGCAGTTACAGCATGCGCCATATTTTGAAAATGTCAGTTATCAAGTTCAGTCCGCAGAGCACACCAGCTTTGCTGAGCAGAGTTTTGATTTAATTACAGTGGCACAAGCGATTCATTGGTTTAACTTTGATCGGTTTTATGCAGAGGTGAATCGCACATTAAAATCAGATGGAGTTCTCGCTGTCATCGGCTATGGCCTTATTCAACTGCAACATCCTGAGCTACAGGGCTGTATTGAGCGACTTTATTTTAAGACTTTGAAGGGCTATTGGGATGCCGAACGACGATATGTCGACGAGGCCTATCAAACCATTCCTTTTCCTTTTGAAGAAATAACGACGCCTGAATTGTCGATGTCGTTTCAGTGGTCTGCTGACCAATTGTTGGATTACTTCAATACTTGGTCTGCGTTGAAGCATTATCGAGTGAAAAATGCCGATGACCCTTTATACGAGTTAAAAGTATTTTTTGCGCTTGATGATCATGTGAGCCAAATCTTTGAACTTACATTTCCAATTTTTGTAAGATTGGGACGTCTAGCGGTATTGGTGCATTAAATGTCTATGCTTAATCGGTAATCAAGCGTTTCCCAAAACAGACCACATCAATTTCTTCATAGCCCAGTTGTTCATAGAAGCTCTGCACGTCGATATTTTCTTTACGTACAAGCAACTGTAGTTTGGGGCAGCCCAAAGCAATCAGGCGCTTCTCTAGCTGCTGTATGAGTGCGGTTGCGACCCCATTACGTTGGAAGTGTGGATGTACCGCCAAATAATTAATCCAACCACGGTGACCGTCATAACCCCCCATCAAGGTTGCGATCAGTTGCTCATCTTTGACAGCCAATAAAAACAGACCATCTTTTTGTGCAGTCTTTCTAAAAATATCAATTTCAGGGTTGTTCCACGGGCGAGTGAGGTCACACACCTCCCAGAGGGCAATGACGTCTTCTAAATCGGTTTCGAAATAGGGGCGAATAATGAACATGAGCTTGGCATTTTTATTTTTTGGATGCCTTTAGATTAATTGAGTTTTTTTATTTTGATAAGTGTTTTATTACACTTTTCATCAGATATAAAAAAACGCCCAACTGGGCGTTTTTTAAAGCTTTGAATTAAGCCGATTTTGCTTCTGCTTGTACAGGAAGCATGTGACCTGTTTCTTCAAAGTTAGAATGCCAAGACAATGCTTCACGAAGGATATGAGGGGTATGACCGCCTTTCTCACATGAACGTGTGAAGTAGTCATTTAATGCATCACGGTAAAGTGGGTGAGCACAGTTGTCGATAATCGCACGTGCACGCTCACGTGGTGCTAAACCACGAAGGTCAGCCAAACCTTGTTCAGTGACTAGGATGTCAACGTCATGTTCAGCATGGTCTACGTGAGAGGCGAATGGAACGATTGATGAAATATCACCGCCTTTTGCAATTGATTTGGTCACGAAAATTGCCAAGTGTGCATTACGGGCGAAGTCACCTGAACCACCAATACCATTCATCATTTTCGTACCGCAAACGTGAGTTGAGTTTACGTTACCGTAAATGTCGAACTCAAGTGCAGTATTGATGCCGATAATGCCAAGACGACGAACCAATTCAGGGTGGTTTGAAATCTCTTGTGGGCGCAGTACTAACTTATCTTTGTATGCTTCAAGGTTATTAAATACTTTCTCGCCATATTTAGCAGAAAGGGTAATTGAAGAACCTGATGCAAATTTCATTTTACCCGCATCAATCAATTCAAAGGTACAGTCTTGGAGTACTTCTGAGTACATGACCAAGTCTTCGAAGTTTGAATCTTTAAGGCCTGTAAGTACAGCATTGGCAATTGAGCCAATCCCTGCTTGTAATGGGCCTAAGTTTTTAGGTAAGCGATTTTCAGCTACTTCTTTTTCAAAGAAAGCAATGAGGTGATCTGCAATACCTTGAGTTTCATCATCTGGTGCCGTTACGGTAGATGGAGAGTCGTGTAAGTCGTTGTTGATGACGATACCGACAATTTTTGCAGGGTCGATATTGATTGCATGTGTACCAATACGCTCATCGACTTGAGTTAGTGGAATCGGTTGGCGTGTTGGACGGTAAGTTGGAATATAAATATCGTGTAAGCCTTCAAAAGCAGGGCTTAAGTTGGTGTTGATTTCAACAATGACTTTTTCAGCAAAAATGGCGAAGCTTGCAGAGTTGCCGACAGACGTTGTAGGAATGATGCCTCCATCTTCAGTAATTGCGACTGCTTCAATCACAGCAATATCAGGTTTTTTCAACTGAAGGTTACGCATTTGTTCAACAGTTTCAGACAAGTGTTGGTCAATGAACATCACTTCGCCTTTGTTGATTGCTTTACGTAAAGTGTTGTCTACTTGGAACGGTAAACGACGTGCCAATACACCTGCTTCAGTCAATTGCTTGTCTAGGTCATTGCCTAAAGAAGCGCCTGTAATTAGTGTGATTTTTAAAGGATTTGTGTGCGCACGTTTAACCAATGCCAAAGGTACAGCTTTCGCTTCGCCTGCACGAGTGAAGCCACTCATCCCTACAGTCATGCCATCTTCAATAAAAGCAGACGCTTCTTCTGCACTGATGACTTTATCGTGAAGTGAAGCTAAACGGATACGATCTAAAGACATGGTTTACTCTCGTTAATATTCTGGATCTGGCACCGATTGTACCGATCAAGAACGACATTGTGCATACCTGTTAGGCTAAGGTCTAATTTTTTGAAAAAATGTGGGTATAAGCTTTTCTGATGATTTGTAAGTATTTGAAATATATTTGGTAAAATTAAATTGTTGAATAGTTGAACAAAATCATTTGCTCAACTATTGTTCAATATTAAAAATGCTCTACTAGTGTTTGCTTGAGTTTTTCGAGCGGATTGTTGTTTGAAATTTCAACATCTTGCTGAGTATTTAAGGGGAGAGAAATAATTGCTTCGAGTCCACCTTGTGCACGATTATGAATAATCAATTCGCCTTGATGAATATCCACAATTCGCTTCACAATCGCGAGACCTAAGCCACTACCTTGTACGGTTCGGGCTTCATTACCACGGACAAAAGGTTGCATGAGCTCTTCAATTTGGTCTTCTGGGATCCCTTCGCCATGATCCGCTACGCTAATTAAAATGTGTTCATTTTCAAGTGTTGCGGAGAGTTCAATAGGTTCAGCACCATAACGTTTTGAATTATTGATGAGATTACCGATTAGGCGTTTGAGAGATAAACTGCGTGCTTGAATAATGGGAAGTTCTGTTGCGTCAAAACGAATATCTAGAGGTTTGAACTGCACCACCAATTCTTGTAACAACATATTTAAATCGGTGTCTTGGATTTCCTCATCTGAACCGTCGCGCATATAGGAAATGAACTGATTTAAGATCGCATCCATGTCCTCGACATCATAAATCAGACCTTCTTTTAAAAAATCATCATCAGGCATCATTTCTGCACTGAGTCGGATACGGGTCAATGGTGTACGTAAGTCGTGGGAAATCCCTGCCAACATAATTCGACGGTCACGTTCAGTTTGATCTAAGGTATAGATCATGTGGTTAAAAGCCTGATTGACCTCACGGATTTCTTGTGGCCCATGGTTGGTCTCGAGATAAGGGGCTTTTCCTGTCTTACTGTAATTATTGGCAGCATTTTGCAGTCGACGTAGCGGGCGGTTAAGTTGGCGAACAAGGGTTAAAATAATGGCCGCTGCAATCAGGGGAACACCAAGTAACCAGCCAAAAATCAGCTCTGGACTATAGTTGGCATAGGTTTTGAGTGGTTCACGTACCCAGTTACCATTCATTTCTGGGGTTTGAATCCAAATACGTGGACTCGGTTTAAATTGAAAATAAACTGTAGCATGTTCTACATTCAGCTCTTTGGCGAGCTTGGCTTCAATTTGGTTGGTAAAGAATTCAGCAATGACCTTGTCTTTGACATTTGGATATTCTTTGGGGTTGGTAACGTATTCAATGCCCACCCGACTTCTTAGCCAGTCATCGACATCAACTTCCGCATCTTTATGATAAATACGCAAATCAGGGTTGTTGAGTATTTCTAATTCAACCGCAAGATAGCGGGCGTGTTGTTGAATTTCAGGTAGATATAAGGTTCGCCAAAAGAACCACAAGGACATAAATAAACTAAAGAACACCACAAACAACACCAGCACAGTGGTGCGCATGGCAGCAGAGCGTGGCTTAATTTTGTCGAGAAACCGTTCCCAACGCGTGCGCTTTCTCTCTGAGTAAGCTTCGTAATCTGTAAATTTTTGAGGGTCGATGGGTTCGAGTTTCACGTGATTTCCTGTTTCTATGTAAGTAACATAGTTCAATGGTGACAGGTATGCGATACGCGAAAAGTCATCTGCAATTGTTCGAGGCAGGAGCTCTGAATGTTATAAAGTTTCTGCGAGTATGATGTTGAAATGCAGAAATATGCCGAGTTTTGCAGATGGCAATGGTTTTGCTTACTTTTGTCGAAACAAAAGTAAGGCGAACCGCAGGTTAATCGATAAAGTTGAGCTTAATTTTAGGACTCCGTCGTGCCTATTATTGCTACTCAGCTTTAAAAGACCAAAGCCGTATTTTTCAGTTTTGAATTATTCCGCGCCATCTGGAACAAAGACATAACCCACACCCCAAACGGTTTGGATATAACGCGCACGAGCAGGGTTTTCTTCTACTAGACGACGTAGGCGAGATACTTGGACATCAATCGAACGTTCCATTGCACCCCATTCACGGCCACGCGCAAGGTTCATCAATTTGTCGCGAGTCAAAGGCTCACGTGGGTGTTGTACCAAGGCTTTCAGTACCGCAAACTCACCTGTAGTTAAAGTCACGACTTGACCTTCACGCGTTAGGGTACGTGTTGATAAATCAAGTGACCATGGACCAAAGCTGACCACTTCCATTTGTTGGCTTGGTGCACCTGGAACTTCACGGACTTGGCGGCGTAATACGGCGCGAATACGTGCTAACAACTCATTTGGATTAAATGGTTTCGGTAAATAGTCATCTGCACCTGCTTCTAGGCCTGCAATACGGTCTGAATCACTGCCACGTGCGGTCAGCATGATGATAGGTGTGTCAATATTGGATTGGCGTAGACGACGGCAGATACTTAAGCCATCTTCTACAGGGAGCATGAAGTCGAGCACAATCAGTGAAAACAGTTCGCGCTGTAAGAGACGATCCATTTGGGTTGCGTCATGCGCTGTTTTTACCACAAAGCCTTTATCTTCTAAAAAGCGTTGGAGTAGCGTACGTAAACGTACATCGTCATCTACCACTAAAATGCGTTCAACGCGATCGGCGTCGTTATGTACGGCATCTGTTTTTTCAGCAGGTACAACTAAACTCATTGAAGTGCTCCTTTATTCTTTATTGTCATCGTAAACAAAAGTCGGGGTAGTCTTGAGTATACGACTCATTTGTATGTCTTTACTATGCTCTAAAGCAACAAATATTGCAGGTAAAATCAAGACATAGATACCAAATGTATACATCTTAGCCCATAGAAAAACATGGCAAAGAATGACTAAAAATAAGATTTAACACTGAAAATAATATGGATTTATGAAATTTGCCCGAAATATGTCACATTTAAGCGGTGAAATTCATAAAACAGTTGTGGATTTTATAGTCTTGGTCTTTATAATCATGGCTTTTAGTACATATCCTTGTGGGATCACATACGATGACTGACTTAGTTCAGCAGTTGGCAAAAGAAATTGCCGTACGTCCAAATCAAATCGAGGCTGCCATCAAGTTGATTGATGAAGGTGCTAGCGTTCCATTTATTGCGCGTTACCGTAAAGAAGTCACGCAAGGCTTGGACGATGCGCAGTTACGTCAGCTCGATACACGTTTGGCTTATTTGCGTGATTTATTTGAACGTCGCGAAAAGGTAATCGAATCATTAAAAGAACAAGATAAATTGTCTGATGATTTGTTGGCACGTGTAAATGCTGCTGAAACTAAAAATGCCTTAGAAGAAATTTACGCACCGTACCGTCCAAAACGGACCAGTAAATCATTTAAAGCTAAAGAAGCAGGCTTGGGCCCGATTGCAGAAAAAATCTTTGCAGAAGCGGTTGATCCTGCTGAAGCATTGGCAGGCTTTAGCCATGAAGATTATCCAGATCTAGAAAGTCAGTTGGATGCGATTCAACATATTTTAATTGATGACTGGGCGCAGAATATTGCACTGACAACTGAACTTAAAGCAATGTTTGCAAAAACAGCCACTTTAAAAAGTTTAGTGGCAAGTGATGAGAAGAAAGAAGTTGGCAAAAAATTCCGCGATTACTTCGATTTTTCTGAAAATTTAAACAAAGTCCCATCACACCGTTTATTGGCGATGTTACGTGGTCGTCAAGAAAACGTTTTAGGTTTAAAAGTTGATGGCGAAGATGATGCAGCATTGGCGCGTATTGAAACAGAATACAGCCTTGAAACTGCACAGCCACAAGCGCGTCAAGATTACTTAAAGCAAACGGCAAAATTGTTCTGGTTAGGCAAGGTTCGTCCAAGCATCGAACACTCGTTGCTCACCGAAAAACGTCTCGCAGCTGAATCTGAAGCAATGGATGTTTTCGCTGAAAATTTACGTCATTTATTGTTGTCTGCACCAGCGGGTGCACGTACAACCTTAGGTGTAGACCCTGGCATCCGTACAGGGGTGAAATTGGCTGTGGTGAATGCATCAGGTGATGTACTTGCACATAGCACGGTTTATCCATTTGCACCTAAAGAAGATAAAGCGGGTTCAATTGCAGAACTGGCGCGTTTATGTCGCGAGTTCAATGTTGACCTGATTGCCATTGGCAATGGTACAGCAAGCCGTGAAACAGAAAGCGTTGTGGCTGAAATGATGGCTGCAAACAGTGATTTAAAACTGACCCGTGTTTCAGTATCAGAAGCGGGTGCATCAGTTTATTCAGCATCTGAATTGGCATCTGCGGAGCTACCAGAGCTAGATGTGTCGATTCGTGGTGCTGTGTCGATTGCACGTCGTTTACAAGACCCATTGGCTGAGCTAGTAAAAATTGATCCAAAGTCGATTGGTGTAGGTCAGTACCAACATGATGTGAACCAAACTGGTTTGGCAAAAACGCTTGAAGCGGTGGTTGAAGACTGTGTGAACTCGGTGGGGGTGGATGTTAATACTGCATCATCTGCTATTTTGGGTTATATCGCAGGTTTGAATAAGTCGATTGCACAGCAAATTGTCGATTTCCGCAAAGAAAATGGTCGTTTTGACAACCGCCAAGATTTGAAGAAAGTGCCACGTTTAGGCGAGCGTACTTTTGAACAAGCGGCAGGTTTCTTACGTATTCAAGATGGTTCAGAGCCATTGGATGCTTCTGCAGTTCACCCAGAGTCTTATGCATTGGTTGCTAAAATTGTTGAAGCGAAAGCGACAACAGTGAAAGACATCATTGGTAACTCTGAAATTATTCGCCAAGTGAATGCAGAAGAATTTACAGATGAGAAATTTGGTCTACCAACCATTCAAGATGTACTGTCTGAACTGGAAAAACCAGGTCGTGATCCGCGTCCAGAGTTCCGTACCGCAAAATTCCGTGAAGACATTACGGAAGTAGCGCAGCTAGCAGAAGGCATGCAGCTTGAAGGTGTTGTGACCAATGTGACGAACTTCGGTGCTTTTGTGGATGTGGGTGTACACCAAGACGGTTTGGTCCATATTTCAGAATTGGCGAATGAATTTGTTGCAGATCCGCATAAAGTGGCGAAACCAGGTCAAATTGTGCAAGTGCGTGTACTCAGTGTAGATGCGGAGCGTAATCGTGTGAATTTGTCGATGCGCCCTGAAGGTGCTGATGCGCCTAAAGCTCCACGTCAACCACGCCGTGAAAATGCAGAGCGTAGTGAACGTAAACCACAAGGTAAACGTCCACAACAAGCACGTCCGCAAGGCGAGCGCACTCAAACAAACAAGAAGCCACAAGCGACTAAACCTCAAGAAAATAAAATTGGTGGTTTAGGTGCATTGTTGCTTCAAGCGGGGATTAAAGGTTCTAAATAATCTTTAATGTTTAAATAAAAAAACCTCCCAAGTGGGAGGTTTTTTTATGGTTTCTTTTATCCGTTGATGATTGGCACGATCCAACTGGTGATGATTAGCATAATGCCAAAATGCCCTAGCTTTCGACATACTTTGACAAAAGTCGGTGCAGGTTGTTCTAGTCTCGTCGCATAATCTTTCAGGCTCATAGCTTGCGTGCTACGACTATGCCAAAGGAAAACAGCAAGGTCGATACAGATCAGAATTGTGCCGACATTGGCCACGACATCCATCATCACATAATCTTGTAAATACAGGCTGCTGCCTACGCGGTAGCTGAGGTAAATCGCAAAGGCGATACATACGTATTGCAGGACGAAAGAAAAAGTGCGCATAGACTCACAAAACAAAAAATGACGGCTGTTTATAACACAAAATGTGAGATTGCATCGTCATCTTTATTTTTGTCTATAAAAAATAGTGGGTCTCTAGTTTATTACACTTTGAGCAAGTAGCCCTGAAAGCGTCGATATCAGCCCTATTTTTAATAAAATATTGCTATATAAACGAGACGGTGGGGGAGTTTTTGCTGGTGTAGAGTCTGTGTGATTTTTATTGTTTAAATGAGAGCTTGAGCATTGGGCAGCGAGTCGGCTACTGAAAGCAAATTCGATCAAAATCATCATTAGCCCGCCATAAACCATAACTTGCCAAATTGAATGATCAGGAAGGCGAAGTTCTATATATAGATTAAAAGCCATAAGTGAGGCAAAAATGAAACAAAAGAGTTTGAAAATATAAAGTGCCTGCATTTTTATCTCCTTTTCTTCTTATTTTTATATTTTATTTTATTTCTTAACGATCTGTTAAAACTTGCAAAATGTGCAAACCCAGCCTTTCAATGAAAAGCTGGGTCATGATCAGGAAACTTACCAGTGTTCACCTGGGAATAAGCGTGCATACGCTTTTTGTACCCAGTTGAGTTTTTGTGGCTCACCTACCGATGCGCTAGAGCTTGGGAATAAGTTATAGCCAATCGACATGAGTTTGTTGTTGATGTCTGGTGCAATTGAATAAGTGATAGATGCCAAACGACCGAGGTTGGTTGCGACTTTCTTCGGACGCTTCACAATCGCGTACGCGACTAAATCTGCTGCTTGTTCAGGTGAAAGCGTGGGTACGTACTTATAAATTTTTGTTGGTGCAATCATCGGTGTGCGGACTAAAGGCATATACACTGACGTAATCGCAATTTTATGTGAATGTACTTCGGCTGAGAGACAACGGCTGAACGCATCCAAAGCAGCTTTAGATGCTACATACGCTGAGAAACGGGTAGCATTTGCCAATACACCAATTGAGCTAATGTTAATAATATGACCATCACGACGAATCATCATTTGTGGCAAGATGTTCATCACTAAACGCACAGCACCAAAGTAGTTGAGCTGCATGGTGCGTTCAAAATCATGAAAGCGCTCTGTTGACTCATGTACCGCGCGGCGAATTGAGCGTCCTGCGTTGTTAATCAAAATATCAATATGATCTACTGAAGCTAAAATTTGTTTAGAAACTTCATCAATGGAATCTAAATCATTTAAGTCACAAGGGAAAACCGTAGCTGAACCACCTTTGGCTTCGATATCTGCTTTGACTTCTTCTAAGGTTTCTTTGGTGCGTGAAACTAATAGTACATGTGCGCCTGCATCAGCCAGTTTATGTGCAACTGTTAAACCAATACCACTTGAAGCACCTGTAATTAAGACGGTTTTTCCGTTTACACGTTCTTTAAAAAGTCTATCAATTCTTGAATTCACTTTATCTTTCCTGATCTAAATAGAATATTTGAGGGTTATGGCTGTTTTTGTATTCGATTATTTATGCTGGATTTTTGGACCAATGCAGCTGCTTTCCTTAACAATATGATACCTAAACTGCTTCAAAATATCACGGCATAAGTTATTGAATTAATAAATAATTTTAGAGTAAAAACTCTATTTTGCTTATTCTAATAATTAACTTTTATCACGAATCAAAATGAAATTAAAGGGCTATAAATATAAAAGACAGCTGTATAAAAAACCTCAATCATGTGATTGAAGCTTTTATTTTGTAGGATGTATTTCAGACTTGAGCTAAGGCTTGCTCCAAATCCGCAATTAAATCATCAATATGTTCAATCCCTATGGATAGGCGCACCATATCGGTACTCACGCCTGCTGATAGCAGTTCCGCTTCATTCAACTGACGATGTGTGGTCGTTGCAGGGTGGCATGCTAAACTTTTGGCATCCCCAATATTAACTAAGCGTGTAAACAGTTGTAGGGCATCAATAAAACGTGTCCCACCTTCAAGGCCATCTTGTACCCCAAAAGATAAAATTGCGGAAGGCTGCCCTTTGACATATTTTTGTGCCAAGCCATGCTGAGGGTGATTTTTCAATCCAGCATAGTTAACCCATTTTACTTTGGGATGGGCTTGTAAATATTCTGCGACTTTCTGCGCATTGAAGATGTGACGTTCCATACGCAAGTTGAGTGTTTCTAAGCCTTGCAGAATCAGGAACACACTGAGTGGGCTAATCGCAGCGCCAGTATTGCGCAATGGAACGACACGAGCGCGAGCAATATAGGCTGCTTCGCCCAAAGCTTCAACATAGTTCACGCCGTGATAACTTGGGTCGGGTGTATTCAGCACTTTAAAGCGCTCAGGATATTTGCCCCAAGGAAACTTGCCACTATCAACAATCGCACCGCCAATCGAATTGCCATGTCCACCAATATATTTAGTGAGCGAGTGAATCACGATGTCAGCACCATATTCAAACGGTTTAAGCAAAGCAGGGGTTGCAACCGTATTATCGACCACTACAGGTACTCCATATTCGTGGGCGATTTTGGCAATTGCTTCTAGGTCGATAATATTGCCCAGTGGATTGCCAATGGATTCAACAAAAACCAACTTGGTTTTTTCATCAATTAAACCACGTAGGGCTTCTGGATCTTGATAATCAAAGAAGCGTACCTCAATGCCTTGTTTCGGCAGAGTATGGGCAAACAGGTTATAAGTGCCACCGTACAAGGTCGACACTGAAGCAATGTTGTCACCTGCTTCAGCAATGGTTTGAATAGCATAAGTAATGGCAGCCATGCCCGAAGCCAAAGCCAAAGCCCCAATACCTCCCTCGAGTGCAGCTAAACGCTGTTCGAGCACCGCAGTGGTTGGATTCATAATACGGGTATAAATATTGCCTTGGACTTTCAGGTCAAATAGGTCAGCGCCGTGTTGCGTATTATCAAAGGCATACGAGGTCGTTTGGTAAATCGGCACAGCCACAGCTTTAGTGGTGGCCTCAGGGTTATAACCAGCATGGATAGCCAAAGTTTCGTCTTTATAGGTCATGTGACTTCATCTGCGTGAGTTAAATATTACACAGTCTACCATTAATGAATATAAGTGAAATTGCAAAAAAATATGAATGTTTATCTAAAATTTTCATAATGAAGTGTAGGTTTTAACTTGGTAAGCATATAAAAACTGCTGAAAACAAGCGTTTAAAAAACACTCGAACTGAAAGTTGTAACATTGCATTGAAGATCGGTTTAATGCCTTATTTTTTCAGCGCATTCATCGTATAATGCCCCAAAATATTTTTCGCTGTTTTGCGATTTTTTGGTTTTCTATTGAGGAGTCCTGCGTGGCCCAATATATTTATACGATGAACCGAGTGTCTAAGATGGTTCCGCCTAAGCGCGAAATCTTGAAAGACATCTCTTTGTCATTTTTCCCGGGTGCAAAAATTGGTGTGCTTGGTTTAAACGGTGCAGGTAAATCGACCTTGCTTCGTATTATGGCTGGCGTAGACAAAGATTTCTCTGGTGAAGCTCGTGCGCAACCGGGTATCAAAATCGGCTATTTAGAGCAAGAACCACCACTCGATCCAAATAAAGATGTTCGCGGTAACGTTGAAGATGGTTTACGTGAACCATTAGATGCTTTGGCACGCTTGGATGAAGTATTTGCTGAATATGCGGCTGAAGACGCAGACTTTGACAAATTGGCAAAAGAGCAAGAAAAATTAGAAGCGATTATTCACTCATGGGATGCACATAACCTGAGTAACCAAATGGATCAAGCTGCTGCAGCATTGAACCTTCCAGCTTGGGATGCAGACGTAACTTTACTATCAGGTGGTGAGCGTCGTCGTGTTGCATTATGTCGTTTGCTTTTATCTAAGCCAGACATGTTGCTTCTAGACGAACCGACGAACCACTTGGATGCAGAGTCTGTATCTTGGTTAGAGCGTTTCTTGAAAGACTTCGCGGGCACGATTGTGGCGATTACGCACGACCGTTATTTCTTGGATAACGTCGCTGAATGGATTCTTGAGCTTGACCGCGGTATGGGCATTCCATATCAAGGCAACTATTCTGCTTGGTTAGAGCAAAAGAATGCACGTTTAGAGCAAGAACAGAAGCAAGAAGAATCTTTTGCTAAAGCATTGAAAAAAGAACTGGAATGGGTTCGTTCAAATGCTAAAGGTCAACAAAAGAAAAACAAAGCACGTATGGAGCGTTTTGAAGAACTTAACTCACGTGAGTTCCAACAGCGTAATGAAACGTCTGAAATCTATATTCCACCTGGTCCGCGTCTAGGCAATAAAGTGGTTGAAGTAGAAGGCATCAGTAAATCATTTGATGGTCGCGTACTCTACGAAAACTTAAGCTTTACCGTACCACCTACAGCAATTGTGGGTATTGTGGGACCAAACGGTGCAGGTAAAACCACACTATTCCGTATGATGACGGGTGAACAACAGCCTGATACAGGTACGGTGACACTAGGTGAGTCGGTTAAAGTCGCTTATGTGGGTCAGATCCGTGATACTTTGGATAACAACAAAACCGTTTGGGAAGAAGTTTCTGGCGGTTTGGATATCCTAAGAATTGGCGAATACGAAATTGCATCACGTGCTTATATTGGCCGTTTTAACTTTAAAGGCCAAGATCAGCAAAAACGTGTAGGTGAATTGTCAGGTGGTGAGCGTAACCGTTTACAACTGGCGAAAATCCTGCAAATGGGCGCTAATGTCATCTTACTGGATGAGCCATCGAACGATTTGGATATCGAAACTTTACGTGCACTTGAGGATGCAATTCTTGTATTCCCAGGCACGGTAATGGTGGTATCGCATGACCGTTGGTTCCTTGACCGTATTGCAACACATATCTTGTCGTTTGAGAACGAACAGCCTGAGTTTTATGAAGGCAACTATGCCGAGTATGAAGCATACCGCTTGGCTCGTTTAGGTGAAGATGCTGTACAAAAACGTACTAAATACAAGAAAATTGGCGGTTAATACTGTCGTTAGCCAATAAAAAAACCAGCCTTCGGGCTGGTTTTTTTATGTTTGTTAATTGTTTTCTAAGGTGTTTTAGAGGCATTCACTTGTAAGCTGATAATGCTGTAATACTGATTTTTAGGTTTTGCTTTGGCATCGACCTTTTCGCTCACTTCAATCAAGTATTGTCCAGCCTGTTCAAAAGTGAGCGTGGCATTGCCTTGTGCATCAACAGGTGTGCTTTTTGCTTGCTGTTCAAGCTCACCTTGAGCGCGAACCATAAGCTCTGCATGCGCAAGAGCTTTGCCTGCTTGCGTAATTTGCAGTTGTACAGGTTGCTGTACATTGATTTGGTTGGGATGGATTTTAAAGCTGACTTGAATTGGGGCTGGTGTTACAGCGACAGGTGAGGTGCTGTCCTTGCTGACATAGCTTTGAATGCTCCATTCACGAACCGTAGAGACCTTGCTTGGCACTTTACCTTTAAAGTCACTTGGAATGACATAGTCACGCTCACTCAGAGCAGGAACTTTGTCTGCTGCTACATCGGCAAAAATTTTCCACTGATGATTGTGTTGTACGTAATCAATTGGATACGAAGTCTTTGCGAAAATGGTATAGGTACCTTTTTCAGGAAGTTTGAGATCAAACGTTGCTGCTGAGTCTAAATTTTTTACGGGTTGAACGGTACTTTGAGTTTGGTTGGGCTGAAAAACAGTGAAGGATGTATCTTTTAAAGCGTATTCAGGATGAAAAGCTTGTTCCGCATAAGCACTGAGAACAGGAACTTGGGTATTCTCTGTGAGATAGGCTAAGGGTGCGACATAGGGTTCATGGGCTTGAGTCGCAGTGCTTAGAGCAAGCGTACAAAAGAGCATATTTCTCATGGCAATAAAGTTCCGAATATAATCAAAAAGTGGATTGATTATATCGAGAAAAAATACCATTTGATAATTATTATTATTTATAATTTGCCTGAAGAAAAAGGAGAGCTTGGCCTCTCCTTGATCTGCTGATATTAAGAGGGGATTTAAATTTCCCACTCATGGTCGCATTCGCGGCATTTCCATTTTTTTTGGGATTGCATAAAGCCTTGCATCGAAATTTTAAAATCTGGAAGATCTCGGTAAAACAAGAAACCCGCAACTACACATACGATAAACACGACAACCGTTGCAATTTGAAGTGTTGAGCCTGCACCATCCCCAAAGATCCACATTGCAATGCTAATTAACACCAGAAGTAATAACACAAAGATAGCAGGGATTAGAAAAACTAAACTTTTAGGTACAACTGGACGTGCTACTGGAGCGCCTGCTTGAGCAACAGGCATAATTTTTGGACTTTGGCATTGAGGACAGCGGTATTGCATGACGACTCCGAAATTCTAATCTATGTTGTATTCTAATCGGATTAGTGCAGAAAGCCAAAAAAAGCGTTGGAATGGATGGCTAAGAAATTTCAGGCAATAAAAAACCCAAGTCATTATGCTTGGGTTTTTTATCAGATGTTGCCATCTTAAATATGGCGTCCCTACGGGGATTCGAACCCCGGTTACCGCCGTGAAAGGGCGATGTCCTAGGCCTCTAGACGATAGGGACTTATTGAGGCATCACGTTGAGTGGTTAACACCGTCTCTCTGTGTGAGCGCTATATTAGGGATATAACGTTCATGCGTCAACTAAAAAATCAATTAAGCGTTATCAACTGCATCATTTTTCGGCAATTTTAAGCTTTCATTTAGTTTTTCCCATACTTTTGCTTCTTTTTTGCTTGGACCGCCTACAATTTCAAGTGCATGACGTAAGCGCGCGAAGGTTAAGTCAGGGCCGATGGTAACCATGGTTTGCATCACAGGGGTTGAAGCAGTTGAACCTGCAATCGCAATAAAGAACGCTGGCATAAAGTCACGCAGCTTAATCTCCATCTGGGTGGCTAAGTCCATCAATGTTTGGCTTACTGTATCATTGTTCCACGTAAACATGCTTTCTAAGCGCCAAATCGCAAATTGAAGGCTCTGACGAACTTGCTCTTCGGTCAACTTTTTGCTTTCAAACTGTTCTTTGCTCAGTGCGGGGAACTGATTAAAGTAGTGCGCAGACCAGTTTACGGCTTCTGAAAGTAAGTTGATCCGCGGTTGAATCGCTGCTGCGATGTCTTCGAGCATCTTGCGGTCAGATTTCCATGCCAGTAGTGTATCTAATAGTTCAGCTGGGCTTAAGCCTTTGATCCATTGACCATTGAGCCAATTGAGTTTTTCTACATCAAAAATTGGGCCACCTAAAGAAACACGGTGAATATCAAAATGCTCAATCATCTCAGCCAGATTGAACTTTTCACGTTCATCTGGCATTGACCAGCCCATACGACCTAAATAGTTCAATAGGGCTTCTGGCAAGACACCAATGTTTTTATAGTACGTGATTGATGTTGGATTTTTACGTTTTGACAATTTTGACTTGTCTGGGTTACGTAGCAAAGGCATATGACCCAGTACAGGCATTTCCCAGCCAAAATATTGGTAAAGGAGCTGGTGTTTCGGTGCAGAAGGCAACCATTCTTCACCGCGGAACACGTGAGTAATTTGCATGAGATGGTCATCGACCACATTGGCAAGGTGATAGGTTGGCAAGCCATCTGTTTTCAATAAAACTTGCATGTCCACTTGTGCCCAAGGAATTTCTACTTCACCACGTAGCAAGTCATTGACTGTACAAATCCCTTCTTCAGGTACTTTCATTCGAATCACATGTGGCTCACCTGCAGCAAGTCTGCTTTGAACTTCTTCGGCAGATAGTTTTAAACCACGACCATCATACTTTGGTGTTTCACCACGGGCTTGCTGTTCAGCACGCATTTGATCAAGTTCTTCGCTTGTTGCAAAGCAGTAAAATGCATGACCTTTCTCAACTAAATCAATCGCATACTGTTTATAGATATGCATTCGCTCAGACTGGCGATATGGTGCATGTGGACCACCGATGTCTGGACCTTCTGACCAATTTAGGCCTAACCAACGAAGAGAGTCTAAAATCATTTTTTCAGATTCAGGTGTTGAACGCAGTTGGTCGGTATCTTCGATACGTAGAATAAATTCACCACCGTGTTGCTTGGCATAGCATAAGTTAAATAATGCGATATACGCTGTGCCCACATGTGGGAAGCCTGTTGGAGAGGGAGCAATACGAGTACGAACAGTCATGGCCAATAATGATTCAGAATGTAAATTGAGGTCTATTATAACGAAAAAGCCCGACCACTTAATGCTTAATTCAACATTCCGTGATCAGACTTTTAATCGGCAAGATCATCGCTTGAGAGAGGCGCTGATGTGATGCTTTTTTATTTAGAGGAAGAGCGATTGCACAAAACGACTGAAGCGTTGGTTTTGTGTAGCAAAGAAATTTTGTGTCGGTGCAACTTTAATTGAGGTCATGATTTTTAAATCAGTATCCGTCAATGTGTTTTTTTCACCACTTTTTTGTTGGCTGAGCGCTTTCTCAATCAACGATGTTTTTTCAGCAGGCATTGCAATTTTATCGTTGTTTTGAATTGCGGCACTGTGTCCTATTTGGCTCATACATGCCAGGCCGATACTTAAAGTAACGCTGTGTAAAAATGTTGCTTTCATGTCCTTATTCCCCCTCTCAACATGGTATTAGAACAGATTTTTATTAAAAGTCTTTTTCAATCTAGTTTCAATTTAACCAGTTTTACCAATAAAAAAGTGTAACTGTGTCACAAAATTTACAAAAATATAAAGAAAGTTTGGTTAAATTGACATTTCTAAATAGAAAATACAAATCGTTTGGCTTTTTGTACCAAACAAGTGTGGAGATAACATGAAGATTTCAAAATTTTAAGTGCGTAAATCAGTGTTTGTCCGCGATGATTATGAGAAAAAGTATAGAGCTTAGTCATTCAAAAGATATCTTTTTATTCGATTTTGAAGTCATAATTAATTATAACTAGATGATTGTGCTGATTTTTTGTTGTTTATATAGTGGGAAAATTCACTAAGAGTATAAAGCAATGAAAAAAATATTAGCGACATCTGTTTTTGTGTTACTGGGGGGCTGGGCTGCAACGACGTATGCAGCAAAAGATTTCTTAAATGTGTCTTATGATCCGACTCGTGAGTTTTATCAAGAATATAACCAAGCTTTTGGGCAATATTGGAAAACCCGAACAGGTCAGGAGGTAAACTTTAAGCAGTCGCATGGTGGTTCTGGCAAGCAAGCACGGGCGGTTGCAACCGGGCTACAAGCTGATGTAGTGACTTTAGCATTGGCCAATGATATTGATGAAATCGTCAATACGGGACAAATTGATAAAAACTGGCAAAAAGAATTTCCAAATAACTCTGCTCCTTATACTTCAACCATTGTGTTTTTGGTACGTAAAGGTAATCCAAAGCACATTAAAGATTGGAATGATTTAACCAAGCCAGATGTTGAAATTATTACCCCTAATCCCAAAACAGGAGGGGCTCCACGCTGGATTTATTTATCAGCTTGGGGTTATGCATTGAAACAGCCTGGTGGAAATGATGCCAAAGCCAAAGAGTTGGTCAAAAAACTGTATCAAAATGTCAAAGTACTGGATTCAGGCGCACGCGGTTCATTAACCACATTCGCTGAGCGGGGGATTGGCGATGTGCTTTTGTCTTGGGAAAATGAGGCTTTACTGGCAACGCAAGGTTTGGGTAAAGACAAATACGATATTGTTTATCCGTCTATTTCGATTCTTGCTGAGCCATCAGTTGCGATTGTGGACAAAACCGTCGACAAAAATGGCAATCGGAATTTGGCTAAAGGCTATTTAAATTATTTGTATTCGCCTAAAGGGCAAGAGTTGGCTGCAAAGCATTTCTTCCGCCCGCGGAATAAACAGGTCGCGAATAAATATATTGCACAATTTCCAAAACAAAAAACATTTAATATTAATGATGTCTTTGGTGGATGGGCTAAAGCGCAAAAGACTCATTTTGTGAATGGTGCGATTTTTGATCAAATTTATACTGAAAAATAAGTAGCTTAGCTTAATAAATGAATGTTTGATCAGTGAAAGTGAATAGTTATATATTCACTTTCTGCATATTTAAAGCATAAAAATCTATTTAATTGGAAGAAATAAAGAGCGGATTATTATTTTTAATAAAAACAGTGGATTAATCCTGTTTAAATTAAAGGTCGCAACAATTTAATCATGAAACACGAATTGTGGTTTGTGATTTTGTTTCATATATTTAGCATAATTTTAGATATTTAATTTAATGCTGCTATGAAAACCCATTTAAAATTTATTCTGACTGCTGCTTTATTTGCATCAGGCCTGACATTGAGTGTTACTTCAGCACAAGCTGCGGATCGTACTATGCTCAATGTATCTTATGATGCAACACGTGAGTTTTATGATGAATTTAATCAGTCTTTTGCTGCTTACTGGCAAAGTCGTACAGGACAAACGGTCGAGTTTAAACAGTCACATGGTGGTTCAGGTAAGCAAGCACGTTCGGTGGTGGATGGTTTAAAAGGCGATGTAGTGACTTTGGCTTTGGCCAATGATATTGATGAAATCGTGAAGTCTGGTCAAATTCAACCAGGCTGGCAAAAAGAGTTTCCAAATAACTCGGCACCTTATACATCGACCATTGTATTTATGGTGCGTAAAGGTAACCCGAAAAAAATTAAAGACTGGTCGGATTTAACCAAGCCTGGTGTACAAATTATTACGCCAAATCCAAAAACAGGCGGATTGCCACGGTGGGTGTATTTGTCCGCTTGGGGTTATGCATTGAAACAACCTGGTGGTAATGACACCAAAGCGAAAGAGTTTGTCAGTAAAATGTACCGTAATGTAAAAGTCATGGATTCTGCAGCACGTGCTTCAATGACGACATTTGCGGAACGTCGCATAGGTGATGTGTTATTGACGTGGGAAAATGAAGCCTTAGTGACACAAAAAACATTAGGTAAAGACCAATTCGAGATTATTTATCCTTCGATCTCGATTTTAACTGAGCCTTCTGTCGCAATCGTAGATAAGACCGTTGAGAAAAATGGCAATAAGTGGTTAGCCAAAGGTTATATTAACTATTTATATTCACCGATCGGTCAGGAAATGGCTGCGAAATATTTTTACCGTCCGCGTAATGCTGCGATTTTAGAAAAATATAAAGCGCAATTCCCACCCTTACAAACTTTCACCATTGATGAGGTTTTTGGGGGCTGGGCGAAAGCGCAACAGACTCACTTTGTGAATGGGGCAATTTACGATCAGATCTCAAATAACCGTAAATGAGTTAGGCTCGCTTTGCCGATGATGTTTAAAAAGTCTCCTACGGGAGGTTTTTTTTATGACGGTGGCTGTTTTAAAACGGTTTTGTCTATGAAAAGTAATATTTCCGTACAAAAAGTCGTTTGGAGCTTTGTTAAAACAAGGTAATAATGTGCAGTTACATTTTTCCTTCCGATCGTATTGAGTCTTTATGTCGCATATTTCTGTATTACTTCACGAAACTGTTGATGCTTTGGTAGCAGATCGCAATACAGGAATTTTCATTGATGGTACGTTTGGTCGTGGCGGACATACCCGTTTATTGTTATCTAAACTGGATGAAAATGCCCGTGTCTATGGCTTTGATAAAGACCCACAAGCACTGGAAACAGCGGCTATTTTAGAACAAGAAGATCCACGTTTTAAAATTATTCATGCCAGCTTTGCTGACCTGAAATATGAGCTGGAAGCCCGTGGGATTGGCTTGGTTGATGGAGTCATGGCAGATTTGGGTGTGTCTTCACCGCAGCTCGATCAGGCGGAGCGTGGCTTTAGTTTTATGAAAGATGGTCCGCTTGATATGCGTATGGACAACTCGCAAGGTCCAACGGCAGCGCAGTGGTTAGTGAATATTGAAGAAGAAGCCTTAGCCAATGTTATTTTCCAATATGGCGAAGAGCGTTATAGCCGACGTATTGCGAAAGCTATCAAGGCTGCAGGGCTGATTGAAACCACAGCTCAACTGGCCGAGATTGTGAAAGTGGCGCACCCGAAATGGGAAAAAAATAAACATGCTGCAACCCGAACTTTTCAGGCCATTCGTATTGCCATTAATAAAGAATTAGAAGATATTGAAGTTTTTCTACCGCAGGCGGTAGATGTTTTAAAGCCGAATGGTCGTTTGGCGGTCATTAGCTTCCATTCACTAGAAGATCGCTTAATTAAACAATTTATTCAAAAAGAGTCGACACTTGAAGAAGATTTGGGCTGGGGCATGCCACAACAACGCGCAGATACGCGTCGTTTAAAGAAAGTATCACGTGTGAAAGCAAGTGATGCCGAAGTGAAAGCCAACCCACGTTCACGTAGTGCATGGCTTAGAGTTGCAGAACGCTTAGTAGCAAAAGGCGAATAATGAAAACTGAAGTCGTTGAAAAAACTCCAACAAAGTTAAAGTTTAAGAAGTTCATTGCTTATGCCATTTTATTGGTGCTGGTGTTTATCAGTGCCATGATGGTGGTCTTACAAGTTTTTGAATATCGACATGACTATCGTGAAATGAGCTCTTTTATGCGAGAGCGCGATGACCTGAATGCAGAATGGGGGCGTTTGTTGATTGAACAGCAAACCTTTGGTGCAACTGCACAAATTGGAACGCGCGCAGTGACACAACTTCGAATGTATTCACCTCCTGCGGCACAAACCGTAGTAATTTCTTTACCCACGACTTCAGAAAATAAAAAATAAGGCCGCTGCAACATGGTAGAAAAGCGTAAACCCACCCGTAAAAAACAGCAAGCCGTGACTGAAAAATCAGCGTTACAGGTTGAGATGTGGCGTTTTTATCTGATGTGGGCAGTGGTTTTAGCCTGCTTCTTTGCTTTGGTCGGACGTGCTTTTTATGTTCAGGTGATTAATACTGAATTTTTACAAAACAAAGCCAATGCCAATATTTTAAGAACTGAAAAAATTAAGGCCATGCGTGGCGTAATTTATGACCGTCATGGTGTACCTTTAGCGATCAGTACACCAATTATGAAAGTGGTGATTGATCCTCGTGATTATTTTGATAATAAAAAGTTATTTGATGAGATCACCGCTGAATTAGCCAAAGACCCGCACAATCGTAAATTGAAACGACAATTGCCTGATAAAAATTTAAATTTAGATGAGTTGGCTGATGCTGTTGGCATGGATCGGGCCGAATTAAAGCAAAAGTTGAACGAGCGCCCTCGTTCACGGTATTTGGTTTTGCAAAAAGAAGTCCCGCCACAGCAGGCCGAGCTGATTATGAAGCGTGAGTTCCAAGGGGTGTATACCGAAAAGAACTACAAGCGCTATTATCCTCAGCCCCAGCCGAATGCACAGATTATTGGTTTGACCAACAGTGAAGGTTCAGGCATTGAAGGTCTGGAAATGCAGCTCAATCAACGTCTTTCAGGTATTGATGGTGAACAGCAAGTCGTTCGTGACAAAAAGGGCAATCGCTTTAAAGATCCAGAAGTAATCAAAGAAGTTGAGCCAGGGGAAAATATTACCCTCAGTATAGATTCGCGTTTGCAGTACATCATGTACCGTGAGTTGACTGCTGCGGGTGTAGCGAACAATGCCCGTTCTGCAACAGCCATCGCGGTGGATGTAAAAACGGGTGAAATTTTAGCGATGACGTCATGGCCATCGTATAACCCGAATGATAAAAATAGTTTATCGAATAAAGATGCCATGCGTAACCGTGGAGCGGTTGACTCTTTTGAACCAGGTTCAACCATGAAACCTTTAACCATTTCTATGGCTTTGGAAAGTGGAAAATATCAACCTAATACCGTGGTGAATACTACTCCAGGTTCGATGCGGGTCGGCAACCATACCATTCGTGATACGCATAACTATGGCCCATTGACTTTGGGTGGCATTATTCAAAAGTCCTCGAACGTCGGTGTGGCAAAAATTGCGCTTTCACTCCCTTATTCAACTTTGCCAACGTTTTATAAGCGTTTGGGCTTTGGTCAACGTTCGGCAGTGAAATTTCCGGGTGAAAGTGGTGGTCTAATCTTACCACCAAGTAAATGGAATGTTTCCGAAGTTGCAACAATGGCTTATGGCTATGGCTTGAATGCCACTGTGCTGCAAATGGTAGATGCTTATGCCATGTTGGCAAACAAAGGGGTAAAAATGCCTTTGAGTTTGTATAAGTTGGATGCACCACCTCAAGGTGAGCAAATGATTGATCCAAAAATTGCGGATCAAGTCTTGCTGATGATGGAAACTGCAACCTTGCCAGGTGGTACAGCGACTCGTGCGACCATTCCGGGCTACCGTGTAGGTGGTAAAACAGGTACAGCACATAAATTACGTGCTGACCGTAAAGGTTACTCAACCAACGAATATCGTGCGCTTTTTGCTGGCGTTGCACCTGTGAGTGATCCACGTTTGGCGATGGTGGTCGTGGTTGAAAACCCACAAGGCACTTACTATGGTGGTACTGTATCGGCACCTGTGTTTGCCCGTGTTATGCAAGAATCCTTGCGTTTAATGAACGTTCCTTTGGATAAACCCTTAGATTCTCCCGAAATCAAGAGATAGGTGATGAATGTCTATTACATTTCAACAACTCTACACCGTTAACTCAACTGCTGAATGGATGACACAGCCATTTCAGGGTTTTGTTCTTGATAGTCGTAAAGTACAGGCAGGACAAATCTTTATTGCTCTGACCTCGTTCTCACAACCTGAAAAGACAGCTCAATTTGCACAAACGGCCTTAGACAAAGGTGCCTTGGCGGTGGTGAGTGAAATTGAACTCGGGCTTGAAAACAGCATTGTAGTGCCGAATGTGCGTCACCTCATGGGAGAGTGGCAGAAACGATATTTGTTGACGTGTCATTCTTTTACGCCTGCGCGGATTTTAGCGGTCACGGGAACCAATGGTAAAACCACGATTTCTCGTTTGGTTGCAGAACTGTTGATGCTCCAAGGCAAATCATGTGCGGTGATGGGAACCACAGGCAATGGTATTTTGCCGAATCTAGAAGCCTCTTCACATACCACATTAGATGCTGTGCATTTACAAAATGCGCTATATAGCTATGCGACTCAAGATGCGGAATTTGCTTCTATTGAGGCTTCTTCACATGGTTTAGAGCAAGGCCGTTTAGCGGGTTGTGAAATTGAAATTGCAGCCTATAGCAATTTAAGTCGTGACCATTTGGACTATCACGGCACACTTGAGGCTTATGCCGAAGCCAAATCTCGCTTGTTTCAATTTCCATCATTGAAGGTCGCTGTGATCAATCTGGATGATGAGCACGCTGGGGTCATGATGCAAGCCGCACAAAATAATCCAGCTCAACCAAAAATATTGACTTACTCAACTACCCAGCCTGCCGATTATCAGGTGAAGAATATTCAATATAGCCTGACGGGTGCGAACTTTAGCCTGTGTACGGCACAGGCCGAATATCAGGTACAGAATCCATTATTAGGTCATTTTAATATTGAAAATTTGGTCGCAAGTTTAATTGTGGTGGAACAAGCAGGGTTCGATCTGCCCACTGTTGTTGAAACAACAGCACAGCTCAAAGGTGCACCAGGCCGTATGCAAGTAATTCGAGATGATGCGCGTTTGTTTGTGGTTGATTATGCACATACGCCTGATGCTCTGGTGCAAGTTTTAAGCACGTTGAAGCGTCATGTAGAACACCAGCTTTGGGCAGTATTTGGCTGTGGTGGAGACCGTGATCGCGGTAAACGCCCACTCATGACCCAAGCTGCATTAAATGGGGCAGATGTGGTGATGTTAACTTCAGATAATCCACGTACCGAAGATCCTGAGCAAATTTTTTCAGATATGAAAGCAGGCATTGATTTTGCAGATCGCGTGGTGCATGAAATCCGTGATCGTCGTGAGGCAATTAAATTTGCCGTTCAGCATGCCAAAGCGGGTGATATTGTGGTTATTGCAGGCAAGGGTCATGAAAATTATCAAGAAATAGAGGGTGTTCGGCATTGGTTTGATGATGTCGTTGAAGTCCAGTCAGCCATTGATACCCAAACCCACACTACAGATTCTGCTTACCCTGCACACTAAGGAAGTCGTATGCATACCTCTACAACAAGCACAGTGCCTTTAATGCCATGGACAGCAGCACAATTGGTCGAAGCAACCCAAGGTTATTGGTTGAACGACAAAGCACCCAATACGGAGATTAAGCGTATTTTGACGGATTCACGTCATGCAGAAGTGGGTGATGCATTTTTGGCACTCAAAGGTGAGCGTTTTGATGCGCATACTTTTATTGCACAAGTTACTAAACAAGGTTGCCAAGTTGCCATTGTGAGCCAGCCTATTGATGCAGAGATTTGCCAGTTGGTGGTATCTGATACGCGTTTGGCACTGGGGCAGCTAGGAGCTTACCGCCGTGCACAGTATCCACAGTTAAAAGTGATTGCGCTGACGGGCAGTAGTGGTAAGACCACCACCAAAGAAATGCTAGGCAGTATTTTGTCACGTATAGCACCCACCTTGGTGACACGAGGCAATCTGAATAATGACTTGGGTGTACCAGTCATGTTGCTTGAGCTTCGCCCTGAACATCAATATGCGGTGATGGAGCTAGGGGCAAGTCATCAAGGTGAAATTGATTATACTTCGAACTTGGTCCAACCTTTGGTTGCAGGCATTATCAATATTGGTACAGCACACTTGGGTGAATTCGGTGGACGCGATGGTATCTGCCGTGCCAAGTCTGAGATTTATGCGCATATTACTGCAAATGGTACAGCGATTGTTCCTGCGGCCGATGACTTTGCCGATAGCATTCGCCAGGCTGTACAAACTGAACAGGTGCTCAGTTTTGGTCAAGGTGGTGACATTTTTGCCACTGAGATTGAATTACATGCACAATCGGCAACCTTTAGCCTAAACACACCTCAAGGGGTGCGTCAGGTGGATTTGCCGTTTGCTGGGGAACATAATGTTCAAAATGCAACTGCTGCGGCCGCTTTTGCCTTGGCAATTGGTATTGCTTTAGATGATATTGTACTGGGTTTAGAGCAAGCGGTCGGGGCGAAGGGGCGTTTAAACTTTATTCAACAGGGTGCGCATCTGTTTATTGATGATACCTATAATGCCAATCCAACCTCTATGCGTGCTGCTGCCGAAGTACTTGCACAGCAAGATGGTATTCGTGTGATGGTGACGGGTGATATCGGTGAGCTAGGCAGTGCTGCGGCACAGCAACACTATATGTTGGGACGTGATTTGGTTTCGGTGAAAGGGCTGAATTTCGTCGTTGCTGTAGGTGAGTTTGCACCTGCTGCACAAGAAGGTGCACGCAGCACTCAATATGGTAAAAAAATGCAGGCTTTTTTAACTCAAGAGCAGGCATTGCCTTTTTTACATAGTTTAATTGAAACACATCAACCCCAGTCAATGAGTTTCCTCTTTAAAGGTTCTCGTTATACCCATATGGAAACGTTGATGGCTGATTTGATGGAGAAACTCTAAATGTTGTTATGGTTATTTGAACAACTGGCGGGCTACCATAGCTCGTTTCAGGTGGTTCGTTATTTGACATTGCGTTCTTTGCTCAGTGTTTTAACCGCACTGACCATTGGTCTAGTGCTCGGTCCTGTGATGATTCGCAAGTTGCAAGCACTCAAATATGGTCAAGCCGTGAGTTCATATGCTCCTGAAAATCATGCCAAAAAAATGGGCACACCAACTATGGGTGGTGTGTTGATTTTAATGTCGATTGGTATTTCAACACTGTTATGGGCAGATTTATCCAATCCGTATGTGTGGATCGTCTTGGCAGTGATGGTGATTTTTGGTGCCGTGGGTTGGGCCGATGACTGGATCAAGATTCGCTATAAAGACAATGCGGGTTTACCTGCACGTAAAAAATTCTTTTGGACATCAGTTGCGTCATTAGGGGCAGGTATTGCACTGTATGTGATTGCACAGCAACAGACCAATCCTGTGCATACTGCAAATATGCTGGATTTGCTGATCCCGTTTTTTAAAGATTTAAGTATTCCTTTGTCGGTGATTCCACTGGGGATTGGTTTCATCATTTTCACCTATTTGGTGATTAATGGTGCTTCTAATGCTGTAAACCTCACTGATGGTTTGGACGGTTTAGCAATTATGCCCGTGGTGTTGGTTGCTGCGGGTCTGGGGGTATTTGCTTATTTGGCTGGCGATGTGCGGTTTGCCAATTATTTACATATTCCTTATGTGCGCTTTGCTTCAGAGTTGGTAGTGATTTGTGCTGCGATGATTGGTGCAGGTTTAGCTTTCCTTTGGTTTAATGCACATCCTGCACAGGTCTTCATGGGTGATGTGGGGGCATTATCATTGGGTGCAATGCTCGGTACAATCGCTGTAATGGTTCGTCAGGAAATTGTCTTTGCCATTATGGCTGGTGTGTTCTTGGTGGAAGCCATTTCAGTCTTCTTACAAATTGGTTCACTCAGAATGCGCAATAAGCGGGTATTTCTGATGGCACCTTTACACCATCATTATGAGAAAAAAGGCTGGCGTGAAACTCAAGTGGTGATTCGCTTCTGGATTATCACAATTATGCTGGTAGTTTTAGGGCTAATGACCTTAAAATTGCGCTAAGCAAAAGGATGAAAACAGTCGGCATTTGCCGGCTTTTTTTATGCCTGAGGTAATGTCTTGGAGAAAATAATGAATCTGCTCATGTGTCCTGTGTGTCGTGAGGCTTTAACTTTAAACGAAAGAACATGGCGCTGTGCGAATTCACATAGTTATGATGTGGCAAAACAAGGCTACGTCAATCTGCATGTCGTACAACACAAGCACAGTAAGAACCCGGGGGATACACCAGCGTCTGTACAAGCACGCCGTGCATTTTTAAGTGCAGGGTATTATGCGCCTTTACAGCAAGCCGTGGTGAACAAAGTACGCGAGCTTCGGATTGAAAACTTACTGGATATTGGTTGTGGTGAAGGTTATTACACAGACGCGATGCAGGCAGAAGTGCTGCAATGTGTTGGTGTCGATATTGCAAAAAATGCAGTGCAAGTGGCTGCGAAAATCAATAAAAATATCACGTGGGTGGTGGGTACTGGGGCGACCTTACCTGTACTGGATCAGTCAATTGATTTATGCAGCAGTTTATTTAGTCCGATTCCAAAACAGGAAATTTTAAGGGTGCTCAAGCCGCAAGGATATCTATTGGTGGTGACGCCTGCGCCTCAGCATTTATATGCAATGCGTGAGGCCTTGTTTGAAGAGGTCAAGCCGCATGAACCAAGCAAATTTGTAGAACAGTTGAGTGATGTGTTTGACTTGGTGAGTGATGATGTGGTTGATGCTGAATTTAAGCTTAATCAGCAGGACTTAAAAAACCTGATTGCGATGACGCCTTATGCCTATAAGGCAAAATCAGAGCGCCGTGAAGCTTTGGAGGCGCAAACAGCTTTTGAGTTACACGCCCAGTATCAAATTTTACTGTTTCAGAAAAAAGCATGAGTATAAAAAAGCCCGCAATCTAATCTGCGGGCATTTTTATTATTGGACTTGATCAATCAAATGATCGAGTGCATCGGCTTTCGGTTTGGGTTGTTCTTTGGGTGGCGTTTGCATGGTTGGCGGAGCACTGTTCTGTGGAACCAGTGTTTCCTCTTCACCCGGTAAATCATCAAAGTCTCGTTCAGGAGAACGCGGCACCACCACTGGTGCAGGTCGATACAAGGGCTGTGCTAAAGGCGGGGTCGGGCCTAAATTACTTTGAACAGCTCCTTTTTGATGGCGCTGAACTGGTGCTTTGGCTTTGGCGTCCAGTTGAACCCAAGAAGAAGGTGTACCTTGTAAGGCTTTAGCCATAAAATCTGTCCAAATTGGCAAGGCAGCTACACCACCGTATTCACGGCGTCCTAAAGTCGTCGGTTGATCGAAACCGACCCATGCCACAGTTACCAATTTACTATTAAAGCCTGCAAACCAAGCATCTTTCGCATCATTGGTGGTTCCTGTTTTCCCCCCTAGGTCATCCCGCCCAATGCGTAGAGCAGCACGACCTGTACCATGTTGAATCACGTCTTTTAAAATATTGGCCATATCATAAGCAGAGCTGGATTTTAAAATACGTTGTGCTTGGCGATAGTCACTATTGATCTCCACTGGATTCGCTGATTTTTCAGCAGAGTTTAGATCTTGGTTGGTGACTTCAATCACTTCATCATCAGGTGTGATGGTCTCAGCAGATTGAGGGTTTGATTCTTGTTGAGAAATACAACTGATACATGCATATTCAGGGTTGTTCTGATAAATGATTTTGCCATAAGCATCTTCAATACGATTGATGAAGTGTGGTTGAATGCGATAACCACCATTGGCAAAGGTTGAGTAACCTGTAGCCATTTGAATCGGTAAAACCTGAGGTGTTCCGAGTGCAATGGTGTAGTTACGCGGAATCTGTTCATCGGTTAAGCCGAAGTCCATAAACAATTGACGTGTACGTTCAATGCCCACGGTTTGTAGGAGTCGAACAGACACGGTATTCCGTGATAAATACAGCGCACGACGTAGGGGAATCATCCCCAAATAACGACCATCGGCATTACGCGGGGACCATTTCCCAATCGTGATCGGACTGTCATTGACCATGCTATAGGGTGTCATACCGCGCTCCAAGGCGAGAGCATAGACAAAGGGTTTAATAATCGAACCGGGTTGGCGCCAACCTTGTGTGGTTCGGTTAAATTTAGATTGATAAAAGTTATAACCACCAACCAGTGCTTCTACAGCCCCATTGTTTGGGTTCAGTGCAATCAGCTGGCCCTGAACTTTAGGTAGTTGCACCAAAGCCCATGAGGTTTTGTTGTCATTGGGGCGCAGGCGTACAATGTCTTTCACTTGAACAATTTGGGATGCTCTTGATGGCGCACCACCTACCGCATTGGCATTGCGATAAGGGCGTGTCCAAGACATACCAGACCATGGCACGGTTACTGTTGAGCCATCTTGCATTAAGGCATCAAAACTATTTTGATTGACACGGGTGACTTCGGCAGGGAAGGTGTTGGCAAACGCACTAAAGTTACTTAAGGGTTTGTCATGAGCTTCTGCACCACGCCAGCCATGACGACGGTCATAGGCTTCTAAACCATCTTGCACCGCTTGTTCCGCATAGGCTTGGCGTTCACTGTTGATGGTGGTGTAAACCTTATAACCAGAGTCAATGGCATGCTCGCCAAACTTTTCAATCAGTTCGCTACGGACCATTTCACCGATGTAGGGAAATCGGTTACTTACCCCGCGATCAGGCATATCGAGGTTAATCGGTTCTGCAATGCCTTTTTCATATTGGCTTTGATTGATGTAGCCGAGTTGGAGCATGCGACCCAAAATCCAGTTACGACGTTCTAAAGCGCGTTCTGGGTTGACCACTGGATTGTATTTCGAGGGTGCTTTAGGCAGACCTGCAATCATCGCCATTTGTGCGATGCTAAGCTCATCTAAGTTTTTGTTGTAGTAAATTTTAGCTGCAGCAGCGATACCGTAGGCATTTTTACCCAAGAAAATTTTGTTGACATAGAGGGTTAAGATTTCCTCTTTCGTCAAATTCTGTTCAATTTTTCGTGCCAGAAAAACCTCAGTCAATTTACGTTTTAATGTGCGCTCGGGACTGAGATAATAGTTTTTCGCTACTTGCATGGTGATGGTCGAACCACCCGTTTGTACATTTGAGCCTGTAATGCTCTCACTCACAGCACGGCCTAAACCTTTAAAGCTAATGCCACTATGTTCAAAAAAGGAAGAATCTTCCGCCGCTAAAAAGGCATGAATAAAACTTTGTGGGATCTGATCGTAATCAACGGGTACAGATAGCTTGCCACCATATTCCGAAATGAGTTGGTTATCCGCACTATAAACCTGTAAAGGTTTTAGTAATGGTGCCTTTTTTAGAGTTGTCATTTGCGGCAAAGATGGGGCAATATAGAGATATATGCCATAAAAACCCATTGGAATTGAGACCAACATTATAATAATGATCAAAAAAAATGGATGAACACGGCCCGAACAAGATAGCTTTTTCATAACAAGTAAGTTTTAATAAGAGCTAATGGCAAACTAATTAGCGGTCAGTATATCCTGTACACATACGGAATGTTAGATGAGTTATTGTATCCGTATAAAAATATAGACGTAGACTAATTAGTGGGTTACTTTTTTTGGGGATAAAAAAATAATAGGAATGATATTGTGCTCAGGTTATATCGTAAGCCAAGTAAGGGGTTAATAGGAGTAGATATTAGTTCGACTTCTGTTAAGGTTTTGGAACTTTCTGTTAAAAACAATCGGTATTGGGTGGAGAGCTATGCGCTTGTCCCTTTACCAGAAGGAAGTGTGGTCGAAAAAAATATATTGAATCCAGAAGCAGTTGGTGATGCCCTTGAGCGTGCGGTAAATTTGGCCAATGTCCAATCCACTGATGTCGCGTTGGCTGTTCCGACCTCCATGGTGATTACTAAAATCATTGAAATGGATGCCGATATGAACGATGACGAACGTGAAATTCAGATTCGTGATGATGCTGAGCAATATATTCCATTCCCATTAGATGAAGCGAGTTTGGACTTTGAAGTTCTTCCAGACCGTTTGGCCAATCCCAATCGTGTCAATGTACTCCTTGTTGCAACACGCATTGAGAATGTTGAAGCACGTGCTGAAGCATTAGAGCTTGCGGGTTTGACACCGAAGATTGCTGATGTTGAAAGTTTTGCCATAGAAAATGCATTTAAGGTCTTTTCTGACACTCTACCGATGGGTGTGAATACAGTTGGTATTTTAGATATTGGTCACACCATGACCACACTCTCTGTCATGCAAAACAATAAAGTGATTTATACGCGTGAGCAGGTCTTCGGGGGGAAACAATTGACCCAAGAAATTCAAAACCGTTATGGTTTGTCTTTTGAAGAAGCTGGGCGCGCCAAAAAAAGTCGTACATTACCTGATGATTATGACATTGAAGTACTTGAGCCTTTTCTTGAGGCTGTGGTACAGCAAGCTGCACGTTCTTTACAGTTCTTCTTTTCATCTTCTCAATTCAATGAGATCGACCATATTTTATTGGCAGGGGGGAATGCCAATATCCCAGGACTGGCGAAATTATTACAACAAAAATTAGGTTATAGGGTCACCATTGCCAACCCATTTTTACAGATGGGCTTTTCTCCACAAATCGACATTAAAAAAATTGAGAATGATGCTTCATCACTCATGGTGGCATGTGGATTGGCATTGAGGAGTTTTGATTAATGGCAAAAATAAATTTACTCCCTTGGCGTGATGCGTTAAGAGAGAAACGAAAAAAAGAATTTATTGCTTACTGTATTGGGGCCGCATTTGTTGGGGTTTTAGCTGTTGCCTTAGCTTGGTTTTATTATGGTCAAAAACTTGAAGACCAAGAGCAAGCCAATCAGTTGGTGATGAGTACTAATCAAAACTTAGATGTGCAATTAAAGTCATTGGAAGGTCTACAAGAACAGCGTAATGCAATTGTAGAGCGAATGAAGTTGATTCAAGGTTTACAAGGGCAACGCCCTGTAGCAGTTCGCTTAGTCGATGAAATGGTACGTGTCACCCCAAGTAATATGTATATTACTAAATTTGTGCGTTCTGGGGATAAGTTTACTATTGAAGGCAAGGCCGAGAGCCCAAATACGGTGGCTGAGTTCTTACGTAACTTAGAGGCGTCTGCTTGGTATCGAAATGCATTTATGAATTCGTTCTTGGCTGTAGAAGAAAATAAAGATAAGGCACCAAGTTCAATTGTGCCACGAGTGGAAGAGGGATATGGCACATTTGTGGTTACGGCTGATTTGGATGAAATTGCTCAGCCAGTTGCATCTGATGCAGCTGCGCCAGAACAAGCAAATGCAGTGAATAATTCAACAGCGGGGGCAGCACAATGAGTCGCGATGAATTTGACGAATTAACACTAGAAAATCATGCTGCACCAAAGAAAAAGATGACTGTTGATAAGTTTTTTCAACAGTTTAATACCTTAGATCCAAACAATTACGGTAGTTGGCCCTTTTCGGTTAAGTTGACCTGCTGGCTCTTTATCATTTTACTGATTTGTGCTTTAGGTTATTTTGTTGTGATCAAGCCTAAACTAGATGCAATATCTAATGCCCGGGCGCAAGAGCAAAATTTACTGAATGAGTTTCGCGAAAAGGACTCAAAACTGCGTAATTTGCAACAATACCAAGCGCAGCTTCAGGAAATGCAAGCGAATTTTGAACAGCAATTATTACAACTGCCGAAAGAAACCGAAATTCCAGGCTTGGTTGAAGACATTAACGTCAGCGGCGTGAATTCAGGTCTTAAATTTAAAAATATTCGTTTAGAGCCAGAAATACGCCAAGAATTCTTTATTGAACAACCAATCTCAATTGAAGCGACGGGTGATTATCATTCCTTTGGTTCATTTGTCAGTGGGATTGCGGCTTTGCCTCGTATTGTAACTTTGCATGATTTTGATATCTCGGCATCAAGTGCTAATGATAAAAAAACGGATATTCCACAAATTTCATATAGTGTGAAAGCTAAAACCTATCGTTATGTAGGAGCGACAGCGACTACAGACGCAGAAAATACGACGAAAGCCGATGCAGGGGAGGCTAAAAAATGAAATATCAAAAACTCTTCCTAAGTCTCTGTATTGGGTTATTCGTTGTGGGCTGTGATTCACGCATTGATGCAGTCAATATGCAAATGGCAGAAATTCGCAATCAACCTCCTTTAGCAATTGATCCTGCACCAAGCTTTCCCCCAGTGCCAACATTCAGTTATGCTGCGCACCAATTAAAGAGCCCCTTTATGCCAAGTTCTTTGGCAGCTGAATTGCGAATTATGGCTGGGAAACGTGTTTATCCGAATTTGTCTCGCCAACCGCAGCCTTTAGAAAGTTATGCGATTGAAACGCTCAATATGAAGGGCAGTATGCGTGGTCAAAATGGACAAATTTTGGCGCTGATTCAAACACCAGATGGGGAAATTGAGCGCGTGCAACGGGGAAGTTACTTGGGGATGAATCATGGTCGCGTGATCAATATCACCGCAACGCAGATTGATTTGGTTGAAATTATTCCAGATGGGCGTGAGGGCTATGTCGAGCGCCCAAGAAGCCTAGTGTTAATTGGGCCAGCGCCTTAAAAAAGGAAAAGGAATAAAAATGAAAAATAGTGTTAGAGATTCTATATTTGGGGATGGCAATACGATGAACCATATGTTCCGTCAGTTTTCAATGGGTGCATTTGCAATAGCGGTCATGCAAGTTGCAAATGCGCAAGTGAGTATTACCAATATTGTCCCGATGCAAATTCCAGGACAAGGAACAGAAATTCGTGTCATGTTTAACGGGTTGCCACCCCAACCACAAGCATATCAACTAGAACAGCCATCTCGACTGGTATTAGACTTTGATAAAGCACAACAAAATTTGAAGCAAGGTAGCATTGCAGTTGCAACGACTGAGGCAAGTTCAGTAGATGTAACTTCAGATGCGCAGCGTTCGCGTTTAACAGTGAATTTGGCAGATGCGGGTGCATTTACGACACGAGTTGAAGGTAATACTTTTATTTTAAAGATTAATTCGGCAAATCCGACTACCGCAACGCCTATAGCAGCACCACGTTATGAACAAGGGATTTCAAATATTGGCTTCCAACGCGGTTCAGACGGTGAAGGTCAAGTTGTTATTGATTTAAAAGGTAATAACACTCCTGTCGATGTGAAGCAACAAGGCAGTAAAATTGTGGTGCGTGTTTTGGGGAATAAAATTCCTGCGCATTTATCACGTCGTTTGAATGTGAACGATTTTGCAACGCCTGTATCAACGATTGATGCTCAAAATGATGGTTCAAATGGATTGATTACGATTCAATCTAATGGCAGTTTTGAATATATGGCTTATCAAGCGGAAGATAAGCTTACGATTAGTTTGAAGCGCCCTGAAGATAAGAACCCTCTGAAGCCTAAAGCACCTGGGGCATATACTGGCAAAAAGATTTCTTTAGATTTTCAAGATATTGAAGTGCGACGTGTGCTACAGCTATTGGCTGATTTTACAAGTATTAATATGGTGGCTTCGGATACGGTACAAGGCAATATTACCCTACGCCTGAAGGATGTACCTTGGGATCAGGCACTTGATATCATTATGAAAACCAAGAATTTGGATAAGCGACGTAATGGTAATGTAATTTGGATTGCGCCTGTAGCCGAATTGATTAAATCTGAGGAAGATGAAGCGAAAGCCATTGCACAGAACCTTAAACTTGCACCGATTCAAACAGATTATATTCAACTAAGCTATGCAAAAGCAGCAGATGTGTTGAAACTGTTAGAAGATTCTCGTGATGGCAAAGGAAGCGTAGCAAACCGTACGGCGGGCACAGATTCTTTGGCGTTGGAAAGTCTGCTAAGTGCTCGTGGTAGTGCTGTTTCTGATTCTCGTACCAACACTTTAATTATCAATGATACGCAACAGAATATTGATAAAATTCGCCGTATGATTGATTTGCTTGATGTGGCGGTAAAGCAGGTGATGGTGGAAGCCCGTATTGTGACTGCGACTACAGATTTTTCTCGTCAGTTGGGGATTAAGTGGAGTGCAGATAAGCTTGGTACTACAACTTGGGGCGGGGACTATCAGCCAAGTTTTGATTTGGGTGTGGATTTAACGACTTCAACAGCTGGAACTTTTAGCTTTGGCCTATTAAAAATTTCTGATTATATGTTGAATCTCGAATTAACGGCACTACAGGCGGATGGTCATGGTGAGGTTTTGTCTGCGCCGAAAGTACTGACAGGGGATAAACAAAAAGCCTATATTTTAAGAGGTACGGAAATTCCATATCAAACGTGGAGTGCGACAGAGGGTTTAAAAACAGAATTTCGTGCGGCTAATTTAAAATTAGAAGTTACGCCAAGTATTACCCCTGATGGTAGAGTACAAATGGCGCTTATGGTGGAAAAAGACTCGGTTGGTGATATTACCAACGATGGTCTTGCAATTGACACCAGTGAATTGCAAACTAACGTACTTGTGGATGATGGCGAAACTGTGGTGCTTGGTGGTATTTTTGATGACACAAAGCGTAGTGACTATCAAAAAGTGCCATTCTTTGGGGATTTGCCAGTAGTGGGTAATTTATTCAAGAGTAGTACTAAAACCACAATACAAACTGAGCTATTGATTTTTGTGACACCACGAATTGTTAATGACACTGTTTCAAGAAATCATTAATATATTTTCAATTTGAACAAATCTAAAAGGTGACTCCTTGCCAAGCAAAGAGTTTGAAACCCTACCAAATATTTATTTGGTAGGGCCTATGGGGGCAGGAAAAACAACTGTAGGACGACATTTAGCTGAACTGTTAGGGCGAGAGTTTCTTGATAGTGATCATGAGATTGAACGCAAAACAGGGGCAACGATTCCATGGATCTTTGAAAAAGAAGGTGAACTGGGTTTTCGTAGTCGTGAAACAGTTGTTATAGATGAGTTAACGTCTCGACCTAATTTGGTCTTGGCCACAGGGGGGGGGGCAGTAACTCAGGCTTCCAATCGCGCATTTTTAAAACAACGTGGTATTGTTGTTTATCTTTATACTCCTGTAGAAATTCAACTGCAGCGAACCTATCGTGATAAAAATCGCCCACTGCTTCAAGTGGAGAATCCAGAACAAAAGTTACGTGACTTGTTGAACGTTCGTGATCCTTTATACCGTGAAGTTGCACACTATATTATAGAGACTAATCAAGGGGCTGCACGTGATCTTGCGCAGCGTATTTTAAGCTTGATTCTTGTAAAGTAATTTTGATTCAGTTTTGAAGTGATTTGATCCATGCAAACCTTATATGTTGAACTTGGCGAACGCCGTTATCCGATTTTTATTGGTAGTGATCTAGATCCGAAAGCCTTGCTTGAGCCTTATATTCACGGTCGACAAGTGATGATTGTGAGTAATGAGACTGTTGCGCCGTTATATTTAGACCGTTATGTTACAGCGATTGAAGCGTTGGGAAAAACAGTAGCAACCTGTATTTTGCCTGATGGTGAAAAATATAAGAACATTGAGCACTTGAACCTGATTTTTGATGCATTACTAGAGTCAGGCTTTAATCGCGATTGTACGGTTTTGGCTTTGGGTGGCGGTGTGATCGGGGATATGGCTGGTTTTGCGTCGGCATGTTTTCAGCGCGGAGTTTACTTTATTCAGGTGCCAACCACACTTCTTTCGCAAGTCGATTCCAGTGTAGGTGGAAAAACAGGGATTAATCATCCACTCGGTAAAAACATGATTGGGGCTTTCCAACAGCCCCAAGTGGTTTTGGCAGATATGTCTCAGCTTAAAACATTACCACCACGTGAGTTATCTGCGGGTTTGGCTGAAGTCATTAAGTATGCGCTTTTAGGGGATGCTGATTTTCTCATCTGGCTAGAACAGCATATGGATGCGTTGGTGCAGGGCGAAGAAGCTGCACTGGCAGAAGCTGTGTATCGTTCTTGTGCGCATAAAGCCTGTATCGTTGCAAATGATGAAAAAGAGCAAGGCGAAAGAGCTTTATTGAACCTAGGGCACACCTTTGGTCATGCGATTGAATCTTATCTGGGCTATGGTGAATGGTTACATGGTGAGGCGGTTGCGACAGGTATGGTGATGGCGGCGGATCTCTCTCAGCGTATGGGTTGGATCAGTGCCGAAGATGTACTACGTACAAAAAATATCATTCAACGTGCAAATTTACCGATAGTATGTCCGCAGATTCCCCTTGATGACTTCTTGGCATATATGGCACATGACAAAAAAGTACTTAATGGGCAACTTCGCTTAGTCTTGATGCAAGCTGTTGGACAGGCCATCATTACGAGAGCGTTTGATGTAGAATTGATGGAACAGGCGATTTTAGCCAACCAAGAACAGGCATAACCTTACTATGGCAACAACCCTTCGAACCAAGTGGCAGACAAAGCAAAATTATATTTGGCTTGCATTCGGAGGAGCGTGCTTGTTTGGCGCTTTGGTTTTTTGGGCAATCACAGATCAAAAAACTGTGGTTGAGGTGGAGAAGAAAGCAGAATCAGAAGTTGAGCTGCAAATTCAACCAGAGAAAGTCGCGACAACCGCACATTTAGGCTCATTCATTGATGAAGTAAAGCCTTTGGATATGACTACCCGTGTAGCCGTAGTTGCACAACATGAGGCTGAATTTCGTGGCAGCAAATTCATTCAGGAAAATAAAAAGAACAGCACAATTGAACTGTTTCGAGTATCAGAAGAAGCGATTATTAAGCGTTTTTTGCAAAGGCAATCTGATCGTCAAGCTTTTAGTTACTTAAGGTTGACGGGTGAAAACCAGATCGAACAATATGTTCTGCTCTATGGGGTTTATAAAAATGTGAGCGAAGCGAAAAATGCGCTGAGCGAATTAAAGCTAATTTTACCAAAATCGGTACAACCCAAAGTCGAAAAAATTGAAAGCTATGCAGAGTATGTCAATGACATGGGGGCTGATGAGCTTGGATTGAGTAATAAACTCTATGCAGTACAATTGAAACCAGCCGCTGTACCTGTAATTGATGAAGCAACCATAGCAGCACGTCAACAGGCAGCACGTGTTGCTACGCAAAATAACCAGTCTACCACCACAACGACGGTTACTCGTCGAGATGCAGAAGGCAATGTGGTTGATGTGCAGAAGTCGCAAAGTGCGGTGGATGGTGCGTCGCAAAATAAAACAATTGAGCCAGAAGTGACCGATCCATTTAATTAAAATTGGGTCATTATGGAGCAAAAAAGTTTCGCAACTCTTATATTGCATTAATTTGGTGCGATTAATTAGCCAAATCTTGAGCTTAATTTACAGTAAAAAACATAAACCTAAGAAAACTAAGGTGTTTAATGCTTGTATTAAATTATTGGCATAAAATTTGCTTTAATGGTGCATGAATTGAGTTGATGTCACTGTTTTGGCGCAAAAAAGATTCGATTTATGAGCGAAATAGTAGCGATCAAGCGCCTTAAAAAAGTGCGTGACTGTTGCATACATTTTTTCAATTAAGACATGCATAAAGATGAAAATCAGTCTATCTTGGGTATGAGGAAAAAATGCTGTACTTCAATCAGAATCTGAATATGAGTCAATTGAACGAATCGGCAAGAAGTAATTAGATTGTTAGACGCCCGACAGGGCCTGTAGAAAGAAGGGTACGCTATGCACATGCCATCGCCTAATACTGTAGCTCCCGCTCAAGGTTTATACCAACCGGATGAGTTTAAAGATAACTGTGGTTTTGGTTTAATTGCCCATATGCAGGGTGATGCAAGCCATGACCTTGTGAAGACTGCTATGCATAGTCTGAGCTGTATGACCCACCGTGGTGGTATTGCTGCAGATGGTAAGACAGGGGATGGTTGCGGTTTACTCTTAGCAATGCCAAAACAGTTTTTCCGCGAAGAAGCGAAAAAACTCAGTGATATTACACTCAGTGAAGTTTTTGCTGTCGGTACGGTGTTTTTAAGCCTCGATCCAGCAATTGCAGCACATGCGAAACAAATTCTAAATAAAGAAATTGAATCTGAAGGCTGTCGAGTCTTGGCGTGGCGTGTAGTCCCGACCAATAACGATGCTTTGGGTTCGATTGCGATGCAGTCACTTCCTGCATTTGAACAAATTATTGTGAACTGCCCAATGGGTGTCTCTGAAGTTGAGTTTAACCGTAAACTCTTCTTGGCTCGTCGCCGTGCAGAACAGCAGCTCAGCAATGACCCATCATTTTATGTGACTACATTATGTTCAACAGTGATTAGCTATAAAGGCTTGATGATGCCTGAAGCGATTGCTGACTTCTATACAGATTTGGCAGATCCACGTCTTGAGTCGCATATTGTGGTGTTCCACCAACGTTTCTCGACCAATACTTTACCGCGTTGGCCTCTGGCTCAGCCATTCCGTTATCTGGCGCATAATGGTGAAATTAATACCATTACTGCGAACCGTAACTGGGCGATGGCGCGTACGCCGAAGTTTGAAAACCCATTATTGCCAGGTTTAACTGAACTCAACCCAATTGTGAACCGTACTGGTTCAGATTCTTCAAGCTTAGATAACATGCTTGAAATTCTTGTGGGTGGCGGTATGGACTTGTTCCGTGCATTGCGTATGTTGGTTCCGCCAGCATGGCAGAACGTTGAAACTTTAGATGCCGATTTACGTGCATTCTATGAGTTTAACTCGAAGCACATGGAAGCGTGGGATGGTCCTGCTGGTCTCGTGATTCAAGATGGTCGTCATGCAATTTGTATGTTGGACCGTAATGGTTTACGTCCAGCACGTTGGGTGATTACCAAAAATGGTTACATCACACTGGCATCTGAAATTGGTGTATGGGGTTACGAGCCTGAAGATGTGATTTCTAAAGGTCGTGTTGGTCCAGGTCAAATCTTAGTGATTGATACCTTCACAGGTAAAATGCTCGATACTAAAGATGTCAGCACGCATTTGAAAAAAATGCGTCCATATCGTGAATGGTTACGTGAAAACTCAGTTCGTGTACAAGGTAGTCCAGAGCTAGAAGAATATTTATGTGATCAAGGCTTAAAAGGTGATGACCTGAAAGCATCACAAAAAATGTTTATGGTGACCTTTGAAGAGCGTGACCAATTGCTTCGTCCAATCGCTGAAAGCGGTCAGGAAGCAGTGGGTTCAATGGGTGATGATACGCCAATGGCAGTTTTGTCTCGCCAAGTACGTCATGTGTCGGACTACTTCCGTCAACAGTTTGCTCAGGTCACCAACCCACCAATCGACCCATTGCGTGAATCAATTGTGATGTCATTGGAAACTTGTTTGGGGCGTGAACAGAACGTCTTTGAACAAGGTCCTGAGCATGCAGATCGTTTGATTATTTCAAGTCCAGTGTTGTCAAATTCGAAAATGCATCAAATCCGTACGTTAGGTCGTACAGGCTATGAAATTGCAGATATTGATTTAAATTATGCTGAATCTGAAGGTCTAGAAGCAGCGATTGCGCGTATCTGTGAAGAAGCAGCACAGGCAATTCGTGACGGTAAAACCTTATTGGTGTTGTCTGACAAGAAAATCCGCCAAGGTTTCTTACCTGCAAATGCGTTAATGGCAACAGGTGCTGTGCATCACTACTTAATTAATGTCGGTTTGCGTACGGATGCCAATATTATTGTTGAAACAGCATTGGCACGTGATCCGCATCAATTTGCGGTTATTCTAGGCTTTGGTGCGACAGCAATTTATCCTTAC
This sequence comes from Acinetobacter sp. WCHAc060042, assembly GCF_003231195.1. Classification (NCBI taxonomy): domain Bacteria; kingdom Pseudomonadati; phylum Pseudomonadota; class Gammaproteobacteria; order Moraxellales; family Moraxellaceae; genus Acinetobacter; species Acinetobacter sp. WCHAc060042. Next base: position 3,942 of record NZ_QKVN01000005.1, on the reverse strand, counting down.
CTTGCTTATGATGTGATCAATGACTTGGTTGCAAAAGGTGAGCTATTGGGTGACCCAATCCAAGCACAAGTGAATTTCCGTAAAGGCATTGAAAAGGGCTTGTTAAAAGTGCTTTCAAAAATGGGGATTTCTACGGTTGCCTCTTACCGTGGTGGTCAACTATTTGAAGCGGTGGGTCTGTCTGAAGAAGTGGTTTCAAAATGCTTCACTGGTGTACCGAGCCGTATCAAAGGTGCAACCTTTGTTGATCTGGAAAATGATCAGAAGAAATTGGCTGAAACTGCATGGAAAACACGTAAACCAATTGATCAAGGTGGTTTGCTGAAATTTGTCTTTGACAAGGAATACCATGCATTCAACCCAGATGTGATCAATGCTCTGCATAAATCAGTGCGTTCTGGTCAATATGCAGATTTTAAAGAATATGCTGAATTGGTGAATAATCGCCCAGTGGCGACAATTCGCGATTTGTTAAAGTTAAAAACAGACAACTCGATTGCTCTAGATCAAGTCGAGTCTGTAGAAGCGATTTTACCGCGCTTTGACTCTGCTGGTATGTCTTTGGGGGCATTGTCTCCAGAAGCACACGAAGCGATAGCGATAGCGATGAATACCATTGGTGGTCGTTCAAACTCTGGTGAGGGCGGTGAAGATCCAGCGCGTTATGGCACCATTCGTAACTCGAAAATCAAACAGATTGCTTCAGGTCGTTTTGGTGTAACGCCTGCGTATTTAACCTCTGCTGAAGTCTTGCAGATTAAAGTAGCGCAAGGGGCGAAACCGGGTGAAGGTGGTCAATTGCCAGGGGGTAAAGTGAATGGCTTAATTGCACGTTTACGTTATTCGGTACCGGGTGTGACCTTAATTTCTCCTCCGCCGCACCATGATATTTATTCAATTGAAGATTTGTCGCAATTGATCTTTGACTTAAAACAAGTCAATCCTCAAGCGATGGTCTCAGTGAAATTAGTATCTGAGCCGGGTGTGGGTACTATTGCGGCAGGTGTGGCAAAAGCTTATGCCGACTTCATTACTATTTCAGGTTATGACGGTGGTACAGCAGCATCGCCATTGTCTTCAATTCACCATGCGGGTTCTCCTTGGGAGTTGGGTCTTTCTGAAGCGCATCAAGCACTTCGTGTCAATGACCTACGTGGTAAAGTCCGTGTTCAAACTGATGGTGGTTTGAAAACAGGTCTGGATGTGGTGAAAGCAGCTATTTTAGGTGCAGAAAGCTTTGGTTTTGGTTCAACGCCAATGATTGCTTTAGGTTGTAAATACCTGCGTATTTGTCACCTGAATAACTGTGCAACGGGTGTTGCAACTCAACAAGATCATTTACGCCAAGAACATTATATTGGTGAGCCACAAATGCTCATTAATTTCTTCACGTTTATTGCTGAAGAAACACGTGAGTGGTTGGCAGCGTTGGGTGTTTCAAGCCTTAAAGACTTGATTGGTCGTACAGATTTACTTGAAATGCTTCCAGGTGAAACTGAAAAACATGCGCACCTTGATTTGAGCGCATTACTGGAGTCACATCCTTCTGCGCAAGGTAAGGCACAGTACTGTGAAGTTGAAGGTAACGCACCGTTCGATAAAGGCTTGCTTGCTGAGAAAATGGTTGCTGAAATGCTACCAGCCATTGAAGCTGGGATTACAGGTGAATATCACTTCACTATTGGTAACTGTGACCGTTCAATTGGTGCACGTATTTCAGGTGAGATTGCGCGTCGTTATGGCAACCTCAGCATGGAAGCACACCCAGTGAAGATGAACTTGGTGGGTACTGCGGGTCAATCCCTCGGTGTTTGGAACGCAGGTGGTTTGCACATTCGTTTAGAGGGTGATGCGAACGACTACGTAGGTAAAGGTATGGCAGGTGGTCGTGTGTCGATCTTCCCGCCAAAAGGTTCGCCTTTCCAAACCCAAGAAACTGCGATTATTGGTAACACTTGTTTATACGGTGCAACGGGCGGTAAATTATTCGCAGCAGGTACAGCAGGTGAGCGTTTTGCGGTACGTAACTCGGGTGCTTTTGCCGTAATTGAAGGTGCGGGCGATCACTGTTGTGAATATATGACGGGCGGTATCGTGACTGTACTCGGTAAAGTGGGTCACAACTTCGGTGCAGGGATGACAGGCGGTTTTGCTTACGTTCTTGACCTTGATAATGACTTCGTTGATCATTACAACCACGAGCTGATTGAGCTGAATCGTATTTCGACTGAGTCGATGGAAGAACATAAAGAGTTCTTAAGCCGTATCTTAGATGAACACATTGCTGAGACTGGTAGTGCTTGGGCGTACAAGATCCGTAACGAGTTTGATTTCTACAGTCGTAAATTCTGGTTGGTGAAACCAAAAGCTGCCAACTTACAGACGTTGTTGAAAACGACTCAAGCTGATCCACAATAATTCCACTACTGCTGATACATAGGCAGGTGCAGACGATAGATAAACGGGCTGCACCTACCCACGGAGAGAGACATGGCAGAGCGCCTAAACAATGACTTTCAATTTCTGGATGTAGCACGCCAAGATCCAGAGAAAAAAGAGATTCAGGTCCGCAAAGCAGAGTTTGTGGAAATTTATAAACCTTTTACAGCGGAAGTGGCAGCAAACCAAACCCACCGTTGTTTAGGGTGTGGTAACCCATATTGTGAATGGAAATGCCCAGTACATAACTACATTCCAAACTGGTTAAAGTTAATTGCTGAAGGTCGTATTTTCCAAGCTGCAGAATTGTGTCACCAAACCAACACGTTACCAGAAGTGTGTGGTCGCGTATGCCCGCAAGACCGTTTATGTGAAGGGGCTTGTACCTTAAATGATGGTTTTGGTGCAGTAACGATTGGTAATGCTGAAAAATACATCAATGACACCGCTTTTGCACTCGGCTGGCGTCCAGATATGTCAAATGTAAAGTGGACTGATAAAAAAGTCGCGATCATTGGCGCGGGCCCCGCAGGTCTAGGCTGTGCTGATATTTTGGTGCGTAACGGGGTGAAACCTGTTGTATTCGACAAACGTCCTGAAATTGGTGGTCTATTAACCTTTGGTATTCCAGAATTTAAAATGGAAAAAGATGTAATGAAGCGTCGCCGTGAAATTTTCACAGGCATGGGCGTGGAATTCCGCTTAAATACTGAAATTGGTACAGATGTCACTATTGATCAACTGCTTGCAGAATATGATGCGGTGTTCATGGGTATGGGTACTTATACCTACATGAAAGGTGGCTTCGCAGGTGAGGACCTTGAAGGTGTTTATGATGCACTCGATTTCTTGATTGCCAATGTCAACCGTACTCAAGGTTGGGAAAAAGACCCAAGCGAGTACATCAGTGTTGAAGGTAAAAAGGTGATTGTTCTTGGTGGTGGTGACACTGCAATGGACTGTAACCGTACTTCGATCCGTCAGGGTGCAGAAGTGGTGAGCTGTGCATACCGTCGTGATGAAGAAAACATGCCAGGTTCACGTCGTGAAGTGCAAAATGCTAAAGAAGAAGGTGTAAACTTCTTGTTTAACCGCCAGCCGATTGAGGTTGTAGGCGAAAACGGTAAAGTTACAGGTGTTAAGGTGGTTACGACTCAACTTGGCGAGCCTGATAGCCGTGGTCGTCGCAGCCCAGAACCAATTCCAGGTTCAGAAGAAATTTTACCTGCAGATGCAGTTTTATTGGCATTTGGTTTCCGTACCAGCCCTGCGGATTGGTTTACAAATGTGAATATTAACCTTGATGGTTCGGGTCGTGTAGTTGCGGCTGAACAGCAAACCTATAAATTCCAAACCTCAAACCCGAAAATCTTTGCAGGTGGTGATATGGTTCGCGGTTCAGACCTTGTTGTCACAGCGATTTGGGAAGGCCGTCAAGCAGCTGAAGGTATTTTGGATTATTTAGACATTTAATCTAAATCGTTCAACATAAAAACCCGCTAC